>JAICHS010000179.1 GCA_025924775.1 Rhodanobacteraceae bacterium | reverse complement strand
GTCTGCGCAAACAGCGCACCGGTGAAGGCGATCAGGGAAACCAGCAACATTGAACGCAAAGTTTTCATCAGATTCTCGTTTGTATGCGCGCATCCAGGCGCGCTGCACCATGGGACTATCGATCGTACGCGACCCTTTCGCGCACATGGAAGACCAGGACGGCCATCCCTGGCCTGACATTTCGCGAAAGCGGTGCGCGCATCCATGCGCGCTGCACCATGGGACTGTCGATCGTACGCGACCCTTTCGCGCACATGGAAGACCAGAACGGCCATCCCTGGCCTGACATTTCTGAAAGCTGTGCGCGCATCCGTGGGCGCGGCAGCATGCGGTTATCGAGCGGATGCGGACCCGTCGCACGCATGAAAGACCAGAACCGCCATCCCTGGCCTGATTTTTCGCGAAAGCCGTGCGCCCGTCCGTGGGTGGTGCAATGACAAACGCCATATCGTACGCGAGCCGTTCGCGGTCATAAAGGCCGGGACGCTTCGCGCTGGCCGCTTGTTCACAAAAGCCGCCCTGTGCGGCGTCACTGGATCGCCACGCTCGCATGCGGCAGTCCCAGCGTGTCGAGTTTCGCGGTGGTGCGATCGACCGCATCCGCGTCGGACAGCGGCCCGATCTGCACGCGGTTCAGGGTGCGCCCGCCGACCTTGGCGGACACCACCCGCACCGTGCCCAGGCCCTGGCCGCGCAGGCGTGCCGCCAGCCGGTCCGCATTGCCCGCATCCGCGAAGGCGCCCACCTGTACGTACAGTTGCGGCGCCTTGCCGTTCCGCGCTGTGACCGCGGTGACGGGCGCCGGTTCCGCGTGCGGATGCGCGGGGTCGATGCCCTGCACCTCGACCAGCCCGCTGCCCTTGGGGTAGATGCCGATGCGCACCGCCGCCGCCAGCGACAGGTCGATGATGCGGTTGGGCACGAACGGGCCGCGGTCGTTGACGCGCACGACCACGCTCTTGCCGTTGGCAAGGTTGGTCACGCGCGCGAAGCTCGGCAGCGGCAGCACCGGGCTGGCCGCCGAGAACTTGTACATGTCGTAGGTCTCGAAATTCGAGGTCTTGTAGCCGTTGAACTTGGTGCCGTACCACGAGGCGATCCCGCGTTCGTCGTAGCCCGCGGCGCTGGACAGCACGCGGTAGGACCGCCCGTTCACGCTGTACGGCGATTTGTTGCCGTAGCGCGACCGCGGCAGCGCCTCGGGCACCGGCTCGGGGATCTTGCTGAAATCGATGTCGGCGATGTCGGGCGTGGAGTCGTTGCGCTGGTGGTAGCGCTGTGCTTGCGACAGGCTGGTGTTGTCGCGCGGCGCGCCGTGGCTGGCGCCGCCACGTTCGGCGCGGCGCGCGGGGTTGGATGAACATGCCGTCAACGTCAGGACGGTCAGCGCCAGCAGCGCCGTCGGCAACCCCACACGTAGCCGAAGCCTCATTGCGCGGCGACACCGTGTGCGATCGCGTCGGCCAGCTGCATGACGGCCAGCGCGTACATCGGACTGCGGTTGTAGCGGGTGATCACGTAGAAATTCTGGAACGTCAGCCAGTACTCGGGGCCGTTGGCGCCCGCCAGCGTCAGCAGGTTGGCGGCAAGGCCGGGGTTCTCCTGAGCGGTCGGCGCGTAGCCCTGCGCGGTGAAATTTTCCAGCGGCGTCGTGGGCGCCGCGTTTTCGTAGGCGGGAGGCGGCGCGGCATTGGCGGCTGGTTGCGCCTGCACCGCGACCGGCTGGCCGGCCTGCCAACCGTGCGCCCGGAAGTAATTGGCGATGCTGGCGAACGCATCCGGCAGGGACGCGACCAGGTTGATGTGGCCGTCGCCATCGGCGTCCACCCCGAAATCGCGGATGCTGGACGGCATGAACTGCGCGAGGCCCTCGGCACCCGCGTACGAACCATAGATGTCGGGGATCGGCCCCGGCAACTTGTTGTCAGGCAGTTCCAGGATGGCCTTCAGCTCGCCGCGAAAATACTTCGCCCGCGGCGGGTAGTGGAACGCCAGCGTGGCCAGTGCGTCCAGCACCCGGAAACTGCCGGTGTTGTCGCCGTAGTTGGTTTCCACGCCGATGATCGCGACGATGAATTGCGGTGGCACGTCGTAGCGCTGGCTGATCTGGTCGAGCAGCGCGTGGTGCTCGCGGTAAAAAGTCACGCCCGCATCGATCCGGGCGGGGTTGACGAAAATCGGGCGGTACTGGCTCCACGGCTTCTTTTCGGCCGGGCGGTTCATCGCATCGATGATGCTTTGCTTCACCACCGCGCCGTCCAGCAGCGCGTTCAAAGCGGCCGGGCTCTTGCCGGTGGTCGCCGCCACTTCGTTGACCAATTCCGCCTGGTCAGGGCTGACCTGACCGAAGTTGGCCTGATCGGAGCCGGGCTGCGCGGTCGTCGCGGCGCTGGTCGCGCTGGCCGGTGGGGCGGCGGTTTGCGCGGCGGCCGGGTGCGGCAGCCACGCCGAACACGCGAGCAGCAAACTCAATATGCGGAGCGGCTTGTGCATGACGCAGACGATCGGCGGGACTGGCTTCGCAGCCTAACATGCGTGGCGGGCAGTTCGGCCTGGCGCCGTTGCCTGCGCGGTGGCTTAACGCCGGCACATCCGGCACGGCGCTACGCTACGTGGCGTGCAGGGCGGGGTGCACGCTGTCGTTGCCCGCGTCCCGCCAACTGACGGAGGGCTTCCATGATCATGCGCATCTGGCGAGGCATCACCGCGAAAGAGCAGGCCGACGCCTACCTGCGGCACTTGCAGCAGACCGCATTGCCCGCGCTGAAGGATTACCGGGGCCAGCGCGGCGCGTGGGTCCTGCGGCGGGTGCACGGCGAACAGTGCGAATTCCAGGTGTTGACGTTGTGGGACTCCATGCAGGCGCTGCACGCTTATGCCGGCAAGCGGCCCGAGCGCGCGGTGTATTACGACGAGGACGACAAGTACCTGCTGGAAATGGAACCCCTGGTGCGCCATTACGAGGTGGCTGATACAGTGGCCGCGCCCTGAACGGGCCTGCCGCGGGGAGGCGGCCGCGCATGGCGCCCATCGATTCTTCACGGCCAGAAGTCGAGTCGTTTTACCACCGGGATACAGGCAGCTGGACGCACGTCGTTCACGACGGTGCGGTCGCGGCCATCGTCGATCCGGTGCTTGACTACGCCGCGGCTTCCGCGTGCACGTCGACGGCCAGCGCCGACGCGGTCCTGGCGTTCGTGCGCGGGCGTTCGCTGCGAGTGGCGTGGATTCTTGAAACCCACGCGCATGCCGATCATTTGAGCGCGGCCGGCTACCTGCGCGACGCGACCGGCGCGCCCGTCGCGATCGGGCGCGGCATCACCGCGGTGCAAGTCCACTTCAAACAGGTGTTCGGGCTCGGCGCCGCGTTCGTGGCCGATGGCAGCCAGTTCGACCGGCTGCTGGACGATGGCGATGAACTGGCCATCGGCACGCTGGCGCTGCGCGCGTTGGCGACGCCCGGACACACCTGCGACAGCCTCACCTACCTCATCGGCGATGCCGCCTTCATCGGCGACACCCTGTTCGCGCCCGACCTCGGCACCGCGCGGTGTGACTTTCCGGGCGGCGATCCGGTGCGGCTGTACGCGTCCATCCAGCGCATCCTGGCGTTGCCCGTGGCGACACGGCTGTTCCTGTGCCACGACTACCCGCCGCCGGCACGACCACCGCTGCGCGAAACCACGATCGCGCGGCACGTTGGCGAAAACGTTCACGTCGGCGGTGGCGTGGACGCCACCGGATTCATCGCCACGCGCCGCGCGCGCGACGCCACGCTGCCCGTGCCGCGCCTGCTCCTGCCCGCGCTTCAGGTCAACATCCGCGCGGGGCGCCTGCCGCCTCCGGACGCCGATGGCGTCAGCTATCTGCGCCTGCCGCTCAACCGGATCGGTTGACGGGCGCCAGCCGGTGCATCACTGCAGGTGCGTGAACAACGCGACGATGTAGGCGACGATGCCGATCAGCGCCAATGGCGCCTGCAGCTGGTGGTACCACTCCCGCCGCGTCCACGCACCAATCGCGGCGCCGACGATGAACGCCAACTGGAACGCCGTATCTTCCGGTGCCGGCCAGTGGCCTATCAGGACGCGCACCTTGACGAGGCTGACGAGGAGCAGCAGCACCACCAGCGAAAAGAACCAGCGATGGTGCGCGTAGTAGTGCTCGCGCAAATCCAGCCCGTGCTCGATGTCGACATCCGGAAGCAGCAGTCCCGCCATCAGGTACAGGGGTACGGTTTGCAGCAGCACCAAGCTGAAATCCAGGAACGTCCAGCGCGCGACGGGACGCTGGCTCAGGTCGAACATCGCCCACCACACCTGTACGCAGATCACCAGCACCAGCGCGGCCCACACCAGCGCCGGCCAGTACACCCGCACCCGCGAGCGCGCCAGCATCAGGCCTCGGAAGCCCTGCAGCACCTGCGTCACCGCGAGGCCCACGATGATCGAAATCAGGACGGACAGGTAGCCGAAGGCGTCCATGGCGGCCGAGTGTAACAACGGCGCTGGCCGCGATGCCGGCATAATCTCCGGTTCGTCCCAAGGAGTGTCCGCCATGGCCACGACCGATCGCCGCGTGCAGTTTGACTTCGAAGTGGATTTCTCCAACGGTGGCGGCATCCAGGGGCAGGGCTTTCGCCTGGACATCGACGGCGAAGACATCGATGACGCCGCGCTCGCCGACACCATCGTGCGCGACCTGCGCCTGTTGATGGTCGGCGCGGTGCGCATCCGCAACAAGCAGATCATCGCGGAACGCCACAAGCGGGCGGCTGCAGCCCCCGCTGCCGTCGGCACGGCGTCAGCCCCGCGCCACGTGGACCTCAGCCACACGATCGAGGACGGCATGATCACGTACAAGGGGCTGCCGGCGCCGGTCGTGTGCGATCACCTGAGCCGCGAGCAATCACGCGCGCATTACGCCGAGGGCACCGAGTTCCAGATCGGCAAGCTGAGCATGGTCGCCAATACCGGCACCTACATCGACAGCCCGTACCATCGTTTCGCCGACGGCAAGGACATCGCCGGTTTCGATCTCGGGGAAGTCGCCGAGCTGGACGGCGTGGTGGCGCGGGTGACGGGCATGGCGGGCCGTGCGATCGACCGCGGCGCGTTCCTGCCGCTCGACGTGCGCGGCAGGGCCGTGCTGGTGCATACCGGCTGGGACCGGCACTGGCGCAGCGACCGGTATTTCGAAGACCATCCGTTCCTCACCGCGGACGCGGCGGGTTACCTGCGCGACCAAGG
>JAICHS010000178.1 GCA_025924775.1 Rhodanobacteraceae bacterium | reverse complement strand
GAAGAAGAACAGGAAGATGAAGGCGACCACCAGGTTCAGCCACATCGCCGGTCGCGGAATGCCGAAGCGCGGATGCACGCGGCCGAAAACTTTCGGCAAGGTGCCGTTGCGCTGCATCCCGTACAGCATCCGCGCCGTGGTCGCGGTGTAGGTGGCGCCGGTACCCGACGGACTGATGAAGGCGTCGGAGTAGAGCAGCAGCGCCAGCCAGTTGAGGTTCAGTGCCAGCGCCAGTTGCGCGAACGGCGAGGAGTGTTCGATCGCGGCCCAGCCGCCCTGCGCCAGCACCGCGGGCTCGGTCGCGCCCAGGAATGCCACCTGCAGCAGCAGGTACACGATGGTCGCCAGCACGATCGAGCCGATTACGCCGAACGGCACGCTGCGGCCGGGGTTCTTGGCTTCGCCGGCAAGGTTCACCGGACTCTGGAAGCCATTGAAGCTGAACACGATGCCGCTGATCGCCACCGCGGTCAGGATCGCCGAGATGTTGTACGCGTGCGGTCCGCCATGCGCGCCGACATGGAAGTTCTCGGGATGGAAAGAAGTTGCCATCAACGCGATCGCGGTCAGCGCCGGCACGATCAGCTTGTAGATCGTGATCCAGGTGTTGGTCTTGGCGAACAGGTTGACGCTCCAGAAATTGAGCAGGAAGTACCCGATCACCAGCAGCGCCGAAATCCCGAGGCCGGTGGGGCTGAGTTCGCCCATGCCGCCCGGCGCCACGTGGTACAGATTCTGCGCCCACTGCCACGGCCACGACGCCATGTACTGCACCGAGGCTTCTGCCTCCACCGGGATCACCGAGGCGATCGCGATCCAGTTGGCCCACGCCGCGATGAAGCCCACCAGCGTGCCGTGCGAGTACTGGCCGTAGCGCACCATGCCGCCCGATTCCGGGAACATCGCGCCCAGCTCGGCGTAGGTCACCGCGATGAACAGGATCACCACCGCGCCGATGACCCAGGCCCAGATCGCCCCCGGCCCCGCCAGCTGTGCCGCGCGCCACGCGCCGAACAACCAACCCGAGCCGATGATCGAGCCGAGACCCGTGAACATCAGCGCCCACGCACCGACGTTGCGGCGGATCGCGTTTTCGTTGCTCATGCGCCAGCCTTAGCCTTTTCCGGGAAAAAACAGGGCCCGATCATCGCAGAACACGCCGCGCGTGTCCGGTGGCGATGGTCATGGCGCCGCGTGATGCCGCCGCGGGCGTGGTCGCACCTGCGCGGCCGGGAGCGCAGGGGCCCGCGCGACCCGGTATCGGACCGCCGTGGGGCACGGGGACGGGGATGTCCGCGCGAATCGGAACCCTATGCCGCCGCGAACGCGTCACGCGTCAGGTTGAGGGGTGCGCCTTCGGTGCACACGACGTCATCCTCGATGCGGATGCCGCCGTACTTGCGGAAGGCGTCCACCTTCGCCCAGTTCACGTCCTTCGCGGCGGACTTTGCCTTGAGTTCCGCCAGCAGCATCTCGATGAAGTACAGGCCGGGCTCGATGGTGACGGCCATGCCTGGCACGAGCGTGCGGGTGTTGCGCAGGTAAGGATGCCCCGCGGGCGAGGGCAGCGTGTCGCCCGCTTCGTTGCGCGCCAAGCCGGCGACGTCGTGGACCTGCAGGCCGATCAGGTGTCCAAGGCCGTGCGGGAAGAACGCCGAGGAAATGCCGCTGGCGACGGCGGCTTCGGCCGAGCAGGTGATGAAACCCTGGTCGTGCATCGCCTGCATCAGGACGTGGTGCGCGTGGACGTGCAGTTCGGGATAGCTTTGCCCCGCGCGCACCTTGGCGCAAAAGCCTTGTTGGGCCGCGTCGACCGCATCGATCAGCGCCTGCCACTCGGTGGCCTCGGGCGCGGCGTAGGTGCGGGTGATGTCCGACGCGTAGCCGTGGAAGGCGCCGCCCGCGTCGATCAGGAACGAGTGCGCGTGCGCGGGCGGATTGCGGTCCTGGTGCATGTAGTGCAGCACCGCGCCGTGCGCATCCAGCGCGATGATGTTGCCGTAGGGCAGCTGGTGTTCGGACAGCCGCGTCGCCTCAAGGTAGCGGCAGTGGATGTCGAATTCCGACAAGCCTTCGCGGAAGCCCTGTGCGGCTGCGCGGTGGCCGTGCACGCCGATCCGGCTGGCGACGCGCAGCATCGTCACTTCGTAGGGTGTCTTGCACGCGCGCCGGTAGTGCAGCAGGTGCATCAGCGCGGCGGGATTGTCCGGCACGCAGTCGCCGATCGCGGCGTTGGCCGCGCCGACGATCGCGCAGCGCGACGGATCCTGCGGCAGCTGCGCGCGCGCGGCTTCTGGCGTGTGCACGGTGGCGATGTCGAAGTGCTCCACCCAATAGCCGGCCGGCGCGGCCGGCACCACGTGCCAGTAATCGCGCGGTTGCAGGAACACCAGCTTGGGCCTGGCCCCCGGCGTATACACGAGCCAGCTGCCGGGCGCGTCGGCCAGCGGCAGCCAGTTGAGGAAATGCGGATTGGGCTTGAACGGGTAGCCCTCGTCGTCCAGGAACCACAGGTGCGGTTGACCGGCTGCGACCACCAGGGTGTCGCGTCCGCACGCGGCCAGCGCATCCGCACTGCGGCGTTCGATTTCGGCGAGGTGCGCGGGATACAGCGCGGCGAGGTTGTCTTGTGGCGAGGCGGTCATGCGGGCGGCACCTGCGGGCGAGACACGCATGATGCGGCGATGCGCGTCGCAACGCAAAACTACGCCATGCGGGCGTCCAGCCAGCGGTCCAGCAATATTGCCGCCGTGCCGCTGATGGAGATGATCCGGAGGCCCGACCATTGGTAGCCGTTGGTCGCGGCCTGGTCGGTCCACATCGTGTGCACGCCCGCCTCGATTTCGGTATCGGGGCCGTGCGCGTCCGGCAGGTGGAAGCGCAGCTGGTAGAGGGCATCGTCGCGCAGTGGCCGGTGGCAGATCAGCATCATGCCGTTGCGTGAAAGGTTGCCCACCCGTCCGATGCTTTCACCGCTGATGCTGTCGGTGACTTCGATGGGGACGTTGGTGGGCTTGCGCGGGGCGCTGCGACGTTCGTCGTTCATGCCGCGGGGTCCGTGGTTTCGGTGGTCTTGCTGAATTTCCGCAACCCTGCCATCAGTGCGTTCCAGGCGCGGTCGATCATACCGCCGTCCTGGCGCGGCAGGACACGTACCTGTCCGCGCGCCATCATCCGCGCGATCTGTTCCAGCGTGCGCTCGGGCGAGGCCGCGCCGCGCGCGTTGACCACCAGGCAGCGCCCGCTTGCGGGCGCGTACCACGCCAGCTTGCGCGCGGCCTGCTGGCCTTGCTGGTTGACGGTGAATTCCAGCCAGCTTCCGAACGGCAATTGCTTGAGGGTGGCCAGCGCGCGGCGTTCGCTGGGTGTCAGGGTCAGCTTGCGTGACCCGGACGGCTCGGTCGTCGCGGCCGCCTCGTCGGGTTTGTGGCGCGACTTCAGGCGGATCAGCAGTTCGGTCTGGCTGGGCGCGGGGACGTTGGCCGGAGCCTCGGGGGACTGCGGCAGCTCCAGTGCGTAGCGGGTGATCTGCTCCGCTTCGGTGGCCTGCAAACCCACCTGGGTCAGGCCGTGGCTGAAATCCGCCGCCAGCTTCGCGTCGTCGCGCGCGATCGGCGATCCCAGCAACTGGTCGACCGCGGCCAGCCGGCGGCGGTAGGCCTCGCTGTTTTCGCCGTCGCGCAGCAGCGTGAGCGTGAGTGCATCGGTCCAGGCATTTTCCAGCAGCGCGCGCACCAGTGGCGTGGTCTTGCGGTCGGCCAGCCGCTGGCCGATGGCGTGCCCGGCCACGGTGCGCGCGGCGTGCAGGCGGTCGCGGCCCTGCGCCGCCTCCACCTGCCGGCGTTCCGCGATTTCCGCGCGTCGCGCAATCATTTTCAGGTGCGTGTCGAGGTCGTCGGCCTCGCGCTGGATGACGCCGAGGTCGCCGCTGCGGTCGTCCACGACGCGCTTGACGGCACGCTGCAGGCGCTGGTTGAGCGCGACATCGAACTTGTCATCACTGCGGTCGAGCCACAGGTTGGCGGTTTCCAGCACCAGGTTCAGCAGGCGCCGCGCCGGGTGGTTGCGCACCGTGAAGAAGTTGCCGTCGGCCAGCGCCACGCGCAGCAGCGGCACCTGCAGGTTGGCCAGCAGCTGCTGCGCTACCCCCTTGCGCCGGGTTTCCGTGAGCAACTGGTCGTACAGCAGGCCGATCAGGTCCAGGGTGTCGCGTTGTTCGGGCTGCAAGCGTACGGCCTGGCCGTGGGACGCGTGGCGCAATTGGGCCATGAGGTCGGAGGCCAGGCCCGCGCCCGGCTGCGGGGCCTCGTGGTTGCGCGAAGGGAGTGCCTGCAGGGCGGTCAGGGCCTCCTGCAGTTCGGGCATCGAGGCGAATTGCGCCGATTGCGCGGCGGCCTCGTCCGATTCCGGTTGCAGCACGTGACGGCGCGCGTCCAGCAGGGCATGCAATTCCGCCTGCGCCGGACCGGCCGGTGCGGTGAAATTGACCGCCGGTTGGATGGGTGGCGTGGGGTTGGCGGTTGCGGCGGGCGCGGGCTGCGGCACGGGCGCCTGGCGCTTGGGCAGGTAACTTTTGAGGTCGGGCAGGATGCCGGCTGCTTTCAGGTGCGTGTTGAGGTGCGTATACAGCGCGTCGGCCGCCGTGAACAGCCGCCGGTCGCACAGGCGATAGAACAACAGGCGATGCTCGCGCTGCAATCCGAACGCTCCCGCGGCCTCGCCCAGGACGGCCGCCAGCGTGTGCGGCCCGCATGGAAGTTCGTCGTTGTCCAACGGCGGCGCCGCGACCAGTACCGCATAGCGGTGGCAGAGGTCGAACAGCGCGTTGCCCGCGTGCAGCTCGGTGCGGGTGGCCAGGTCGTCCAGCGCCATGCTCTCGTCGAATTCGTGCGGATCGACCAGCGCCAGGTCGCCCGCATCCGGCGCTGCGGCTGCAGGCGTGGCCTCGGACTGCCCGATGCCGGCGAAGCGGTGCTCCAGCAAGGCCATGAAACGACCCTGGAAACGCGGACGCGTGCGCTTGACTTCCTGCAGTGCGGCCATCGAATCCTGTTGCGCATGTCCGCCGCTGGATTGTTCGGCGAGCCGGAACAGTTCATGTTCCAGGTCGTCCAGCACGCCGCGCAGCAACGGTTCCAGCAGGCCGTCGCATTCCGCGAGTTGCTGTGCCAGCAGGTGTCGCGCGCGCGGCGGGATGTCGCTGCGTTCGGCGAGTGTCGGCATGTTCGGTGGTGCTCCCATCGGTCCCCCCTGG
>JAICHS010000177.1 GCA_025924775.1 Rhodanobacteraceae bacterium | reverse complement strand
TGCGCAGCAGGTAGCCGACGCCGGCTTCGCCTTCGATCGGCACTCCCGAGGTTTGCAGGTCGGCCACATCACGATAGACCGTGCGCAGCGAGACGCCCAGGCTGTCGGCGAGCCGCCGCGCCGGCAGCGCGATGCGACGGCCCCGCAGGGCGTTGATGATCAGGAACAGGCGGTCGGCGCCAGACGCAGCAACGGCGGTTTGCCGTGCAACCGGCCTTGCAACTCCGGCAGCAGTTCCCGGTTCCAGCGCTCCGAATGCGCCACTGCGTCGAAAAAACGCGCGTATACCGCATGCCCGGCGAAGCGCGTGAACCAGGCGAGGACGTGCGCGTCCTCGCGCACCGGCAGCGCGGGAAAGTCGTTCTTCGCATCTTCCGTGACGAAGACCGCGGCGGTGGCCGCGCCGAGTTCGTCGAACAGGGCAACGACTTCGCGCCGGAACCACACGACAAAGGCGGAATCGACCGGCGCGGCGAACGGGTAAATTCGCCCAATCACCAATTCCTCGCCCGCGGTTCCACTTCCGCCGGCGGGGCGTCTGCCCGGATCCAGGTCGAACCCCGCGCCCGGCCACGCCGGGTGCAACAGCAGAACGTCGTCCGAATCGATCATCGTGGCATTGGCCGCATCACGATGCGCCTTCCAGACCGGACCGCCGTAAAAATCCGCCAGCACCCGCCGGCGCGCATGCATGTCGGCGAAGCCGCGCAGCCAGACGAAGCGATCCGGCTGGTCGAGGTCGCGGAAGGTACCGATCACGCTGGCGCCGCAGGCTTCCTGCGATTCCACGAATTCGCGCTCGAACAGCCCGATCAGCGTTTCGCGCGCGCGCGGACGCAGGGTGTACTGACGCAGTTCAACCACCGTGCAATCGGCGGCCCGCGGCGCGCTCGATTCCGTTCCGGCGTTCATGCATTGACGCCTGCTTCGCCGGCAGCGAGGCGGGTGAACACCATCACCCAGTTGGTTTCCCACGTCGCGCCCGCGTCTGCCGAGAACGCCTGTTCCCAGCGCGGCCGTGCCGCGTCTCGTGCATCCCAGACGAAGCGCACCCTCACCGCACGGCCGGCATGCATGTCGTCACCGTGAAAGGTGCCGATGCCGTCTGCGAACGCGCCGTGTACCGGCGGCTCGAGCACGCCACGGCGATTGTCGGCCCACCAGATGCTCCATTCCCGCGCGGACGGGTTGAACAGGCGCAGCGCGGTCCCGATGAAACGGGTATCGCCGAATTCATCCGTGACCAGTTCCTCGCGGTTGCCCATGCCGCCCAGGATCGGATGGCATTCGCCGGCGGCTTCGAAACGTTCCCATTCCCGGCATCCGGCGAGGCGCGATTTCAGGCGCTCGTTGTGCACGCGCCAGCGACCGAACTCGAAATCGAAATCACGCGGCACTGGATGCAACATCGGTTTGGCGCTCGCGGTGTTCATGCCGCAACGACCTCCTGCTCCCGCGCCAATTCCTCGTCCTGCTCGAACGCACGCCGGATCGTCGGCCGCGATTGCACGCGCTCGACGTACTCGCGAAACACCGGCCAGTCCGGTACCAACTCCGTCATCAGCCCGTAGTTAAGCGCGCCACCCCACAGCACGTCGGCGGCGGTGAAGCGCTCGCCCAGCAACCACGGCCCGGCCGCCAGCTGCGCGGCGATGACGCGCATCACGCTGGCGTAGTCGCCGTAGGCGCAGGCGATCTGCGGCAAGGGTTCATGTTGCTGCGAACGGTCCGAGATGGCGGGCTCGAAGCACGAACCGTAGAACACCATCCAGCGCAGGTACGCGCCGCGCAGCGGGTCGTCGATCGCGGGCGCCAGGCCCTTTTCCGGGTACAGGTCGGCAAGGTACATCAGGATGGCCGGCTGCTCGGTGATCAGCACGCCCTCGTGGCGGATCGCGGGCACCTTGCCCATGGGATTGATCGCAAGGTATTCGGCGCTGCGTTGCTCGCCGGCCTTGAGATTCAGCGTAACCATGTCGCAGCCCACGCCGAGTTCCTCGAACAGGGCGCGCGTGATGCCGGAACGGCTGTGTGGCGCATGGAAAAAGGTGACGGGGAAAAGCGGGGTCATGGCCGGCTCCTTCGGTTTGGGCGCGGCCAGTGTGTGGCCGCCCTGCTGACAACGTCCTGTCAGCAGCTGGCAACCGTTGCGCGAAGCCGGGACAATGGCCTGCCCTGCACACGGAACCCGTCATGCAACCCATCTCGCTTACCCAGCACCTGATCGAGGAACAGCGTCGCCACCACAACGTCAACGGCGAGCTGCGGCTGCTGATCGAAGTGGTCGCGCGCGCCTGCAAGCGCATCTCCATCGCCATCGGCAAGGGGGCGTTGGGCGGCGTGCTGGGTGAGGCCGGCACCGGCAACGTGCAGGGCGAGGCGCAGAAAAAACTGGATGTAATCTCCAACGAGATCCTGCTGGAAGCCAACGCCTGGGGCGGGCACCTCGCCGCCTGCGCGTCGGAGGAAATGGCCGATCCCTACCCGATTCCCGACGCCTATCCGAAGGGCAACTACCTGTTGCTGTTCGACCCGCTGGACGGCTCCAGCAACATCGACGTCAACATTTCGGTCGGCACGATCTTCTCGGTGCTGCGCTGCCCGGAAGGCGTGACCGAACCGGGCGAAAAGGCCTTCCTGCAACCGGGCACGCGACAGGTTGCAGCGGGCTACTGCGTGTACGGGCCCAACACCTTGCTGGTGCTGACCACCGGCCACGGCGTCAACGTGTTCACGCTGGACCGCGAGATCGGCAGCTTCCGCCTGACCCGCGCCAATGCGACGATCCCGGAGGACACCTCGGAGTTCGCGGTCAACATGTCCAACCAGCGCTTCTGGGAAGCGCCGATGCAGCGCTACGTCGCGGACCTGCTGGCGGGCAAAATCGGCCCGCGCGGGCGTGACTTCAACATGCGCTGGGTAGCCTCGATGGTGGCCGACGTGCACCGCATCCTGACGCGCGGCGGCATCTTCATCTACCCGCTCGACGAGAAGGTGAAATCCAAGGGCGGCAAGCTGCGCCTGATGTACGAGGCCAACCCGATGAGCTTCATCGTGGAGCAGGCCGGCGGTGCCGCGACCACCGGGCGCGCGCGCCTGCTGGACGTGCAACCCGAACACCTGCACCAGCGGGTGCCGGTGTTCCTGGGCTCGAAGCACGAGGTCGAGACCGCAACCAAGTATCACGACGACGCGGGCCACGCCTTGCAGGCATGAGTCTTCGCTCGGCATTCCGGGACCGGCTGCAGGCCGGAACCCGACTGCGTTTGCGGGAATGCAAACGCGAACGCAGCAGGCGGCGCGCAGCGCGAGCGCCAAGGAAGGCGCGAGTCAATCGGCCCGGTCAGGCGGCGAAACCGATTCCGGGCTGCGCGCCATGCGCGCCCCCGGAATGACCAAAACAGCTAGTCCCTCCTACACCCGCCCGACCACCGGAATCAGCGCGCCGGTGACGGGCGCGGACTGGTCGGACAGCAGGAACACGATCACGTCGGCCAGTTGCGCCGGCTTCACCCACTTGGCGAAATCGGCCTTGGGCATATCCTTGCGGTTGGGCGCGGTGTCGATGATGGAAGGCAGCACCGCGTTCACGGTGATGCCGCGCGGTTTCAGTTCTTCGGCCAGCGACTCGGTGAAGCGCATCACACCCGATTTGGACGCGGTGTAGGCGCCCACGCCCGCGCCGGCCTTGAGCGCCGACGCCGCCCCGATGTTGACGATGCGCCCGCCGTCTGGCAGGTGCGCCAGCGCGGCTTTGCTGGCCGCGACCGCGGTGCGCAGGTTGACGCGATACAGGAAATCCCAGGTGTCGGGGCTGCCATCGGCCAGGGTCTCGAAGCGGAACGTGCCCGCGATGTTGACCAGTGCATCCAGCCCGCCGAGCGCCTGCGCAGCCTGGTCGATGGCGGCCTTGGCCTGCGCCGTGTCGGCGAGATCCACGCCGCCGATGGCGTGGGCCGCCCCCAGCGACGCCGGGTCGCGCGCCGCGTCCGCGCGATCGATGGCGGCAACCTTGGCGCCCGCAGCCAGCGCGGCCTGCACCACCGCGGTGCCCAGTGAACCGAATGCGCCGGTGATCGCGACGCGCTTGCCTGCCAATGACATGGAAACCTCCTGTGGCTGCCGCGCCGACGTGTCCGCCCGGCAACCCGTGTGGGTTGAAGCGCAAGCATATCGCCCGGCCGCCGGCGTCGCACCCGCCGGCGGCATCTGTCACGATGCCATCCGCGCATCCCCGCGCCTGACGGGTTGACCCCGGGATTCAGCCGTGCCCGCCACGCGGGAAATACATCCGGCAACGCCGTCGCACGCATGGCGTCAGCGCGTGGCCCACGACTACCTGTTGTGGACGCTGCTGGCGCTGGTGGCGATCCTGGCCCTGGTGGATCCGCGCCCGCCGCGCGCATACCTCGGCTGGCTGGACCTGCCTACGCTGGCGGGTTTGTGCGGGCTGCTGGTCCTGACCCAGGGCGTGCTGGCCAGCGGCCACGTGCAGCGCCTCGCACTGCAGCTGGCTGCACGCCTGCGCCACGTGCGCGCACTGGCGTTCGTATTGGTGTTGCTGGCGGCGGCCCTGGCGACGGCGCTGACCAATGACGTCGCGTTGTTCCTGGTGGTGCCATTGACGCTGGCGATCGACCGCGTTGCGCGCATCCCGCGCCAACGGCTAGTGATCTTCGAGGCGCTGGCGGTGAACGCGGGCTCGACCTTCAGCCCCATCGGCAATCCGCAGAACCTGCTGCTGTGGCAACACTCGGGACTGGGGTTCTTCGGCTACGTCGCCGCACTCGCGCCCACCGGCGCGGTGTTGCTGGCGGTTCTGCTGATCGCGTGCAGGTTGGCGTTCCCCGCCACGCCCCTGCGGTTCGATGCCGCGGCCGCGACACCCGCGCCCGTCGATAAGCCCTTGCTGGTGGGCGCACTGGTGCTGTTGGCCGCGCTGGTGGCGGCGCTGCAATTCAAACTTGCAGTGCCCGCGGCGCTGCTCGTGCTGGCGATCGCAGGCCTGTGCTTCCGGCGGGTATTGCGCGAGGTGGACTGGCCACTGCTGGTGACCTTCGCCGCCATGTTCGTCGGTCTCGGCCACCTTGCGGCGCTGCCCGTGGTGCAGGCGCACATCGGCGCGTTGGCATGGCACGACCCGCGCATCGCGTACGCGGGCGGCATCGTGCTGTCGCAGGTCATCAGCAACGTGCCGGCCGCCGTGTTGCTGCAGCACTACGCCCCCGACCTCACGCTGCTCGCCGCCGCGGTCAACG
>JAICHS010000176.1 GCA_025924775.1 Rhodanobacteraceae bacterium | reverse complement strand
CTGCCTTCGATGGAAACCAGCGCGTCCTTCTCGCCGCTGCTCTTTTGCGCGGCGAGGATGCGGTCGCGGTATTTCTTGGAGTCCTTGAACTTCAGCGCGTCGACCGGCCCCATGCCAGCGTCCAGTTCATTGCCGCCCTGATCGAGGAACCCCGCGAGCCGCGCGCGCGCGCCGATCGGATGATGGTGGCCGCACTTCGGGCACACCATCAGATTGCGCTCGAGTTCCGGCCGGTACAGGCCGATGCCGCAACCGGAGCACTTTTCCCACACGCCTTCCGGCACCTTGCCGCGGCCGGCCGTGCCTTCGGTACGGATTTTCGGTGTGGTCAGTTTCTGCAACCAGGACACAAGGAGGGCTCCCGCCATGTTGCCAATTGCGTAGGATACACCGCCGGGCGAAACGGCCGTGGGGACGCAGGCAGCGCACCCGCCTATCGCACACGCTCGATCCTGTTGTGTCCCCACACGAGCTTCCATGCCAGCAACAGGCAGGCCGCCACGCCGATCGCCAGCATGACCTTGCCGGTCTGCCGCTGATCGCCCAACAGATAATTGCTGCACAACCGCGCGGGCGAAACCGTGTAGAGCCAGCCCAGCCGGAATGCCATCGCGATGGCTTCGACCAGCCAGACACCGCGGACCACGAATCCGGCCCGCGGCCAGCTGATCGCCAGCGGCATACCGACCAGCAATGGCACGCTCGTGAATTTCGCCAGCGCCACCCAGGACGTTTCCAGCGCTGCATCCAGTGCACGCGGCAGCATCCAAACGACGGCCACCAGGGACGCCAACAGGATTCCGCTGATACCGCTGCGATTCCATGTCGAAAAGGTGTCGACGATGCGGCGCGTCAGCAACGGCGCCAGCCACCATCCGGCCAGCGCAAGCAGCGGAATCTGGACCAGCATCTGCAGGACCATGGTGGCTTCCAGCGCGTGCCTTGCCGGCGGCAGCGCAAGCACCCCCCACAGCGCCGCGCCCCACCCTGGATGTCGGCGGGGCGACGTGATCACTGCACCTGTCCGCGGAGCACGTAGTGTTCCGCTTCGCGCGGCGCATCCCAATCGGTGATGGCGACCAGGCGCCCGTGCGGATCGACCACCGCGATCGCGGCATTGTGGACGTAGCCGCCAAGTCCATCGCGGATCGCCGTAACGCCGAATACCCGCATCAGTGTGTCGAGGTCGGACGGGTTGGTCGGACGCACCGCGAGCCAACCTGTTCCGCGATCTCCGGAACGTTGCTGATAGGCGGCCAGTTGCGCCACGCCGTCACGCGATGGATCGAAGCTGACGCTGACGAGCACCACGCGGCCGGCTTCGATGGGCCGCGCCAGCCGCCGCTGCAACTGCCCGAATTCCGTCCCCTGCACCGAACAGAACGTCATGCAGCGGGTGTAGATGAAATCCACCAGCAACCAGCGGCCACGCAAGGCGGGAAAGTCGATGATCCGCCCCTGGGCCGTCTGCAATGGCACCGGCGGCAGCACACGCGGGTGCTCGCGCACGTCGATCCGACGCGCGGTTTCGGAGGTGAATGCCCGGAATCCGTCGGTGGTGGCGGCCAGCACCGCGATGCCGGCCGCAAGGATCAGCAGGCTAGCCAGCAGCGTTCGTAGTACCGACACCGACGACTCCGGGTGACGGCGCTGGCGACACCAAGGGGGATGGAACGGGCTCGGGAATTGGCCCGGGCACCGGCTCTGGCGCCCACGATGGCGATGGCGGTTTCAACAATCCGACGGTGATCCGGATCGCGAAGTACAGCATCGCCAGCACCACCAGGATCGCACCGATCGAGCCGATCCTGTCGCTGAAGGTCCAGGCCTGCAGGTGCTCGGCCATGCGCCGCGGCACGCTCACGCGACCGCCATCGAGGAACCCGAACACGAAGATGAGGCCGCCGATCAGGTAGACGGGAAAACCCAGCCTGTCCGCGCGTGAGTCTGGCGCCGCGTGGGCGCGACTGCCGATCTCGTGGAACATCAGCGACAACGCCATCGCCAACACGCCAAGCAGGATGTAGAAGTGGAAATGCCCGGGAACCCACTGGGTGTTGTGCATCACCGAGTTGATGCGGATCGTGCCATCGAGGATGGCCGGCACGATGCCCGCAGCCCACCCGAACATCGACAGGATCATCAGCCGCGACGGCATCGTCCAGCGGATGTTCGAACGGTAGATGTTGGTGAGTGCCCCGTATGCGGTCACCAGGAACACCGGGAACCCGGCGCCCCACGAAACGATCTGGCCCATGATCGCGAGCCAGCGTGGCTGCGCGAAGTCCATCAACAGGTGGTGCGGGAACACGACGACCACGAACACGGTGCTGACCGCCCACGACCACAGGAACGGACGCGAAATGGGATAGGGCTTGCCGGTGTAGCGCGGCAGCAATTCGTAGATCGCGATCACGCCCATGTAGATCGTGGCGTTGATGTACATGTGCCCGAACCAGTAGATCAGGTTCTTGGCGACCAGCGCATTCAGCACCACCTGCGGATAAAAGATGTTGACCAGGCTCATCACCAGCACCACGGCGCCAGCGAGGATCCCCAGCGAATTCGCGATGATCACCATGGTGCTGGCCACGACCGCTTTCGGATGGTCGGGATCGATCTTGCCGCCGAACAGCCACTGCAGGCCGAGCGCCCGGCCGAGATTGCCGTGCACCTTGATGATCGCCGCCGCCGCATCGAGGTAGAACAGCAGCGAGCCGACCCCGATCAGGAGATATCCCAGCATGAACAAGGCGGAGGAATCCGCCGTCCACATCCCGACGCCGTGCACCGGAAGCGGATACAGGAATGTCCACAGCGCCCCGTAGCCGTACACGAAAATCGACACGATGATGCACAGCGCGCCGAGCAGGAACAGCACGTAGTTCGCGAGGAATGCCCACAGGTGCAGGTGCACGTATTTGCGCAGGAAGAACCACATGACCGCCGTCGTCGCCAGCGACATGGTCCCGACCATGCCGGCACCGTGCATGGACAGCAGTTCGTAGAACAGGTCCGGAGGCACGTCCAGCCACCTGGCCTGCGTCATGCGCATGGTCAGGCCGACCAGCATCATCAGCACGAACAAGATCACCGCCGTGACGATGTACAGATTGAAGGCGGCCCGATTGCCACCCGAAAGCCGCTCGTCTTCCGGATACATGGTGAGCGAAGCCATGGTCACTCTCCCCTGGCCGCGACTACCTTGAGGGTAGTCGTCATGGGCGCATGCCCGAGCCCGCAATACTCGAGGCACTGCACGGTATAGGTTCCTGGTTCCTTGAAGGTGTGCAGCAACTTGTTGGTGTAACCCGGCATCGCCTGGGTCTGGGTCACGATGAGCCCGTCCGGGGCGTAGATCGCGAAGCCGTGGTTGACATCGTCGCTGGTGACGCGGAACTCGACCACGCTGCCCGCCTTGACGGTGTCGGGCTTCATCTGCCACGACCACTGGCGCCCGACCACGTCCACGACCTGCTGGGCATCGAGCGCGCCGTGCTGCGGAGGTATGGGGAAATGCCGAAGCGTGGCCCAACTGCCGGCCACGAAGCCGACGAACAGCACCACGAACAACCAGGCCTGCAGGATGTGCGCGGTGTGTGTGGACTTGCGGGTCGCGTCTTCGTCTGCGGGTTTGCCCGCCTGGATGATGACGTGGACAAATCCCAGGGCGACCAGCCCGATCCCCACCAGGGCAATGGTCCAGACGGCATTCTGCAGGATCATGAGGCACCCCTCTTACTCTGCAGCAGGAAGGGCTCTTGTACTCCGATCGCCGAGGCGCATCTTGATCTAGATCAAGTCACCTGAAACCGCCCCGCTATCAACGTGCTACAGGCGATGCGTGCCGCGCAGATTCGTCGGAACGCGGTTTTCAGGGCCATCGAGCGCAGCGCGGATCGGCGCGAGGAACCCGCGCGCACGAGCGCATGCATCTTCGTCGTCGTTGGCATCTGCCAGCGCCGCCACCAGTGCCGATCCAATCACCACCGCGTCCGCGAACGCGGCGACGGCTTTCGCACCCGTCGCATCCTTGATGCCGAAACCGACCGCGACCGGAACGTTCGCGCGCTGGCGAATCACACCGACGCGGTCGGCGATGTCCTGCGCGGACAACTTCGCCGCCCCGGTAATGCCGGCGAACGACACGTAGTACAGATAGCCCTCGGCCATCCCGATGGTGCGCCCCAGCCGCGCGTCCGATGTCGTGGGCGCCGCGAGCAGGATGCGCTTGAGACCGGCCGAATGCAGCGGCTGCAGAGTCGCGTCTTCCTCGATCGGGCAATCGACGACGAGCACGCCATCCACGCCAGCCTCCACGGCTTCGCGCGCGAAGTGCTCGCTGCCATGGATCGCGATCGGATTCAGATAACCCATCAGCACGACCGGCGTTTTCGAATCGCGCTCGCGGAATGCGCGCACCCAGCCGAGGATGTCCGCGATGCCGACCTTGTTGCGCAGCGCGCGTTCGTCGGCGTGCTGGATCACCGGCCCGTCCGCCATCGGATCGGAAAACGGCACGCCCAGTTCGATCAAATCGGCGCCGCCTTCCACCAGCGCGTGCATGACATCGACCGTCGCGTCCGGAAGCGGATCGCCAGCGGTGATGAAGGGAATCAGCGCGGCCCGATTCTGCGCGCGCAGCGCCGAAAACCGTGCAGCGATGCGGTCGCTCATAGCTCGATGTGCTCGCGTTGCGCGATCGTGTGCACATCCTTGTCGCCACGCCCGGAAAGATTGCACAGGATCAGTTTGTCCTTCGGCAATTCGCGTGCAAGCTTGATCGCCTGTGCGACCGCGTGGCTGGATTCCAGCGCCGGCAGGATGCCTTCGGTTTCGCACAGCAAATGGAACGCGGCCAGTGCCTCGTCATCGCTGACGCCGACGTATTCCGCGCGCCCGCTGTCTTTCAGGAACGCGTGCTCGGGACCGACACCCGGGTAGTCGAGCCCCGCGGAAATCGAATGGGTTTCGGTGATCTGGCCGTCGTTGTCGCACAACACATAGGTGCGGTTGCCGTGCAGCACGCCGGGCCGGCCGGCGGCAAGCGAGGCCGCGTGGTGACCCGTCGCAATCCCCTCGCCCGCCGCTTCCGCACCGACGATGCGCACGTCGCGGTCATTGAGGAACGCGTAAAACAGTCCGATCGCGTTCGAACCGCCGCCGACGCAGGCGGTCAGCACATCGGGCAAGCGTCCGAATTGTTCCAGCATCTGCGCGCGCGCTTCGCGTCCGACCACCGCGTTGAAGTCGCGCACCATCATCGGATAGGGATGCGGT
>JAICHS010000175.1 GCA_025924775.1 Rhodanobacteraceae bacterium | reverse complement strand
CTGGCGGGGCCGCCGAAGCCGATCTCGTTCCACGAAGTGGGATGCGAGTAGTACGCGGCGAGCACGTCGTGGGTGACGCGCTCGGAGAAGAACGTGCCGGACGACATTCCCTGCCACGCGGGCCCGTCGAGCTTTCCGTCCTGCATCGCCTTCAGGATCTCGTCCTGAAGCTCGACGGTCAGCGCATGGAAACGCCGCTGGTGTTTCTCGAGCGACTCCGCATCGACCGCCGCAAGTCCGCGCCGCCACGCCTCGCGAAGCGGCGGCAGGCTGGCTTGCCGGTAGCCGTCGCGCTCGTCGCGCGCGAGCTTGTGGTCGACCAGCGCCGCGATCGGAACCGGCGGGCGATCCCCGGGTTGCGGCACGATCCTGTCGCAGATCGCCCTCAGGGTCTGCCACTCTTCAGCCCCGAGGAACTGCGGCGTATCCAGTATTGCGAGACGCGCATCGATCACGCGGCGGGTCGCGTCGTTCCAGGACGGTGTGTCGCGCTTGCGCAGCACGTCGTAGCCGGGATATCGGTCATGCATTCGGGTGTTTCCTCAACAGGTCGAGCGCCGCGAGCCCGGCCAGTGCGAGGCCGGTGAAGCTCGGCGGCGCCGGAATCGGCGGACCATT
This sequence comes from Rhodanobacteraceae bacterium, assembly GCA_025924775.1. Lineage (GTDB taxonomy): Bacteria > Pseudomonadota > Gammaproteobacteria > Xanthomonadales > Rhodanobacteraceae > 66-474. The sequence continues at coordinate 4,697 of JAICHS010000175.1, read as the reverse complement.
CAGGACGTTCTGCCGCCAGTTGCGCCAGCCGCCCATGTTGCGGCTTACGCCCCAGGCGTGGAACGCGGATCCGAGGCAGCCGACCAGCGCGGTCAGCCGCAGCCACCATGCCGTGAAGCGGCGCGGCCGCCGCGGGTGACTCACGGCGGTCTCCGCGAGCAGCACCGCCGCGACCGGCGGCACCGTCACCGGCACGAACATGAAAGGGTCGTGGTAGGCGCCGCGGAAATGCAGCAGGGCAGCTTCCGCGGCGGTGGCCAGCATCCCGATGCTCGTGAGCGCTGCGATGGCGCGCCCCGCCCGGAATCCGAACACCCGCGGCCGCATGGAATGGCTGTCGCGTAGCCGCTCAGAGTAGTAGCCGAGCAATCCGGACAGCGCGACCGCGGCGGGCGCACCCAGCGGCGAACCGTAGAACAGGTTCTGCCAGGAAAAACAGCCGGGCCTTTTTGCGATGTTGTAGATGTGGAAGCCGGTGCCGAGCAAACCCGTCAGCGCGGCGCCCGCATAGATCGGATCGCGCACCCTGTGCGCGATCTTGCGCTTGTCGCCTGTGCCGTGCACGCTCACGGCGAGCGCCAGTGCGGAAGCGATGAGTGGCGTGAACATCGCCTTGTTGTGGAACGAGCCGCGGTAATGCTCGACCGCGCTGTCGAGCAACGTGGAGGTCGCGATCAGGCCTGCGCCCCGGTTCAGCCGCTGTGCGGCTTCGACGATCGCCGCTCGATGGGCGGAGACGGGCATGCCGTATCCACGCGTGCCGCGCGACCGCGCAGCCGTTCCCCGTCGCCAAGCGACCGCGCCCGCCGCGATCGCCAGCGCGCCGGCTGTTCCGAGGGTCCATTCCCGTTTGCCTGGCATGGTTGGCATCGTCATTCCATTGCGGTGCAGCCGGGCGATTGCGCACTCGACGCGGCTGACACGCGTGTCCGTGCACGTCCGCATGCGGCATGTTGCGTGCGATGGGATGAAGCACGTGTGAAACGTCGCCATTCGGGATCGCGTGCATCACTCCCGCGCCGGGTGCGACCACGTCCGACACATTGTGGTGCCCGGTGCCCTCGGGCTCGTACGATAGGCGCGTCGCAAGGCGAAGGCAGGATCCATGACAACCAACACGGGCGGTGCGTCGGATGCATGGCTGGTGCGACGCTGGCAGCGCGTACGCAAACACTCCCGCTTCATGGTTTGCGCGACGATCTTCATCGTGCTCGCAGCCGCGCTGTCGTTGGCCCGGGTTCGACCCGACCTCGCGATACTGCTCGCGTTCGACGTCGCAGCCGTCCTGTTCCTTGCCGCGACCCTAGCGATGATCGTGCGCTCGGACAGCCACTCCATCCGCAACCGTGCGCGCAAGGAGGACGAGGGCTACTGGGGCTTCCTGCTGGGCAGCGCCGCCGTGGCACTGGTGGCGCTGATGGCACTGGCCGCTGAACTGCACGCGGGCAGGCACGCCGGCAGCCTCGAAATCGCGCTGGCGGTATGCAGCGTGGTCCTCGCGTGGCTGTTCATGAACACCATCTTCGCGTTGCACTACGCCCACGAGTTCTACGGCGACAGCGGCGGCAAGCATGCCGGACTCGAATTCCCCGGCGGCGGCGAACCCGACTACTGGGACTTCGTGTATTTCGCGTTCGTGCTCGGGATGACCTTCCAGGTCTCCGACGTGCAGATCGGCGCCCGCACGATCCGGCGCGTCGCGCTGGTCCACGGCATGATCGCGTTCTTCTTCAACGTGATCGTGATCGCGGTCAGCGTCAACATCGTCGCTGGCAATACGTGAACGATCCAGGCTGCCACCGACGCCGTTCCCTTGGCATCGCGCGCCGGCCCCGTCGATTCCGTTAACCGGCGTCGCCGCGCAGTCGACCGTTCGGAAAGCCGTAGCGCGCGAGCACGGGTCTCAATGCCCCGACCCAGATCGCGTAACCCGCCGGTGTCATGTGCAGGCCATCGTCGCGAAACAGGCTCGCGCGGGGTTTCCCATCCGCACCCAGCATGCGTGCCGCAACATCGACGAACGTCACCCGCTTCTGCGTACGCGCCCAGCGCGCGATCTGCCCGTTCGCTGCATGCATCTGCGGCCACAATGCCCAGCGCGCGATGCTCGGCTTGATCGAGATGTACACGATGGCCATGTCCGGCAGCGACTGACGGACCCGCGTCACGAACCTCTTGAACTCGTCCAGGACTTGCCGCGGCGTGCAGCCTTCCGCGATGTCGTTGTCGCCGGCATACATCACGATCACGCGGGGCCGGTAGGGAATGATGATGCGGTTCGCGTAATACGTGCTGTCGGCGATCGCCGAACCGCCGAATCCGCGATTGACGGTCGGCACACCCGGAAAGTCCCGGGCGAGCGAGGTCCACATCCGGATCGAGGAACTGCCGGCGAACAGCACCCCGTGTCGCGGTGGCGGGTGCGCGCTATCATCCGCGACAAGCTTTTCGATGTCCGATCGCCATGGCTGCGCCGACGGCGGACATGCCCGCGCGGCGCTGCCGACGACCAGCAACAGAAGACACGCCAACGACGCAAGCCACGGATCGCGCTGCAACATGCTTGCTACCCCGGTATCTGGTGTGGCGTTGCGATCCATGTTGAACCCCGGGAGGCGCCGTGACAACCGGCAGTGACAAAACGGTGACCTTCACGCTGTCGCCGACCGGGGAACCCGTCGCGGCGCCCGCACTGCAACCCTTCGACCTGTTCCCGACGCGCATCTGGCAGGCGCGCTCGCCGTCGCTGCGCAATCGCCTCGACGAATGGGTCGCAGAGGTGTTGCGGATGCGCGCGGCCAGTCCGAAACCTGCGGGGCGCACCAACCGTGGCGGCTGGAACAGCGAGGACATGGCCATTCTCGAGCGGCCGATGTTTGCGTCGTTGCGCGATGTCGTGCATGCCGGCTGCGCCAGCGCGCTGTGCGAAATGGGGGTCCCGGCGATACGTTTCGAACTGCAGTCGTGGGTGAACCTGCACGACCGTGGCGGCTTCAACTTCCTGCACGTGCACGAAGGTTGCCTGCTGTCCGGCTCGTTCTACCTCAAGGTGCCGCCGGGTTCGGGACCATTCGTGTTCCGCGACCCGCGGCCCGGGGTGGTGCACGGCTACGTCAAGGGCGCGGTGCCGAATGGCTACAGTGACATCCGTCTGGCGCCGGAAGCCGGCCTGCTGGTGCTGTTCCCGTGCTGGATGGAACATTACGTCGAGCCGCACGAAAGCGATGATCCGCGGATCGTGATCGCCTTCAATGCGGTGACGGCGAATGTGGGCGGATTGCCGTAAGCGTCCCGGCCGCAGTCCATCCCGTGTTCCAGTCAGTTCTTTTTTGTGTCGATGGGGATCTCGCATGAACCTTCGCAGTGGCTTCGGCCGATTCGCGGTACTCCTGCTTGCCATCGTGCTGCTGGCGCCGGGATTTGCGCAGGCCACGACCGCGGTACGGGCGGGGAATGCGCGCTTCGAATTCCTGACAGCGTCCCTCGTGAGGATGGAATATTCGCCGACGGGACATTTCGTCGATGCGTCCACCGCAGTCGTCGAGAAGCGCGACTGGCCGGATGTCGAGCTGCGAAAAAAAGTGGAAAACGGTTGGCTCGTCGCGAGCACCGATGGCCTGACGTTGCGGTATCGACTGCATTCCGGGGCGTTCACCGCGACCAATCTCGAAGTCGACTGGAAAGGCGCCGGCACGGCGCACACCTGGCATCCCGGCCAGGTAGACGACGGCAACCTCGGCGGGCTCACGTATTCGCTGGACAACGTCAGCGCGAAAAACCTGCCCACCGACGGCAAGGATCTGGCAAGCCCCGTCAACGACATCATTCCCGGCATCGACGTGTTGCTGCCGAAAGCCGAACCGGGCCTGCTGAGCCGCAACGGCTTCGCATTCATCGATGACAGCACGACACCGCTATGGAACGCGAAGGCGCAATGGATTGAGCCGCGCAAGTTCGACAAAGGGCAGGACTGGTACCTGTTCACCTACGCCCGCAACGACTACGCAAAGGTTCTGAACGCGTACGCCCAATTGTGCGGGGCGGTTCCGATGATCCCGCGCTACGTGCTGGGGCCCATGATCACGGACCTCAATTTCGAATACTTCCCCGGCGATCCGGAAGTCCGGGCACCGGCGTTTCAACGCTACGGGGAACAGCACCTCGAGGACGAGGTCACGCGCTTTCGGCAGAACCATATCCCACTCGACACGCTGGTGCTGGATTTCGCGTGGCACAACTACGGCTGGCAGGGCGGCTATGACTGGAGCCCGCTGATCCCGTACCCGAACCGGTTTCTCGAATGGATGCACTCCCGCGGCATCAAGGTGTCTTTGAACGATCACCCCGGTTACGCGAACACCGAGGAAAACATCCTGTCCGCCGACGACAGCCACGCGCCGGCTGTGTTGAAGGCATTGGGAGAACCCTTGCCGCCGAAGCCTTCGTTCGATCTCGACTTGTCCGGCGATTGGAAGTTCGCGACCGATCCGCACGACACCGGCATCCGCGAGCGCTGGTATGCCCCCGATGGCGGCGCGGTCGACTGGAAACCCATCCGCAGCGATGCGCCACCGGCGCAACAGGGCTACGGCAGTTACGCGGGCATCGCGTGGTATCGCACGCAGGTCCGCCTGCCCGCACATTTGCCGGCGCACCTTTACCTCTACCTGAGCCGGCAGGCCAAGGATTACCGGCTT
>JAICHS010000174.1 GCA_025924775.1 Rhodanobacteraceae bacterium | reverse complement strand
TCGACGACGCCAGCCTGCGCGGCGCCGGCATCTCCGGCAACAAGCTGGCCGCATTGCGCGACCTTGCGGCGAAATCGCGCGCCGGCATCGTGCCGACGCAGGCCCGGCTTGATCGCATGGGCGACGAGGAGCTGATCGAACGGTTGACGCAGGTGCGCGGTATCGGCCGCTGGACGGTCGAGATGCTGCTGATGTTCCGCCTCGGTCGTCCCGACGTGTTGCCGGTGGATGACCTTGGCGTGCGCAAGGGTGCGCAGATCGTGCACGGTTTTGATGCGATGCCGGCGCCGCGGGCACTGCGCGAGTTCGGCGAACGCTGGGCGCCATACCGCACGCTGGCCGGGCTTTACCTGTGGCGGGTGGTCGAGGCGGCGAGTGCGCCGAAGGTACCCGCAAAGCGGGCCAGGTAATCTCAGGCTTGGGAGGCGTGGGTACTCGTTCCGGCGGACGTCGGGGTGCCGCCCGGGTTGGCGTACGCGAACGCGTTGGCCGTGATTTCGTGCGGAAAGCCCAGCCGCTCCAGCAGGCGGATCGCATTGCGCCCGGTCGCGGGACCGGGCCACAGCCGGTAGTCGAAATAGCCTTCCACTTCGGGATTCTCCTGGAAGCGGTACAGCGCGTAGGCGCCATCCAGCAGCGCCTGCAGTTCGACGTCGTGGCTGGTGACCAGCACGATGGCGTGTGGCGCCTCGCGCACCCGTTCAAAATAGTGGCAGGCAAGAACCGCTCTTGTCGCCCGCGCGCTCCAGCGCGCGCGGAAATCCCTCAGTAATTTCCGTTTTGACGACAGCGCGTCGAGCAACGCGTCCCACCAGCGTGCTGCGAGCGCGGGAACGGGTGTGCCCGTCGCGAGTGCCGGTAGGTGCATGGAACAGCCTGTCTTGCGGGTCTGCGGTCGATATGGGGATTACGCGTGCCAGCACCAGTGCCACGGCTCGTACGCGATCGCGTGCGCGTTGCCGCGCGGATAGGACAGGGCGAACCCGAATTCGGCTGCGTGGCGCCGCAACCAGCGGAACGCGGGCGAGCGTTCGAATTCCTCCTCCAGCGCCGCGAAGCCGGGCGTAGTGAAGTCCACGCAGCGTCCGGTGTGGTGTTCGCTGTAGCCCGGCGCGGCGCTGACGCGCAGGATGGCGTCGATGGCCTGGCCGCGTGCCAGCTTGCGTTCGATGATGCCAAGCTGGTAATCGATCGAACGGAAGGCCGACACGAGCTGCAGCTCGGCGCCGGCATGCGCGGCCGCGTCACGCATGCGTGCCAGCGCGCGTGCCGCGGCGGGCTGCAGCCATTGCACGCGGCCATGGATGTCTTCGCCGACCGGCACCAAGTGCACGGGCTCGCGTTGCAGGCGAAGGTGCCGCGTGCGGCCGTAATCGCGTGGGACTCCAAGGGCGATGGCGCGTTCAACCACGGCGTGGCGCGCGGCCGCATCGCGGCAACGCGCGGGCGCTGCGCGACGCTCACCGACCGGCGTGGCCATGCTGGTTCTAGTTCGACGCGGCAGGCCCGGCAGGCGCGAGAGGTGCGGCGGGTTGCAGCCGGAAGCCGGCGACTTTGCCATCCTTGTCACACGCGATCACCGCGGCCAGGTCGCCCTTGGTGTAGTGCAGGGGTGTACTGGTGACGGCCATGCCCTGGTACATCAGACTTTGCGGCGTCCCGCGCGATTCCAGCGTGCCGAACTCCGTCGCAACGGACTTGTGCACGTCCGCGAATCTGGCGGCGTCCACGAGGCTCAGCATCTTGGGGTTGAAGTTGGTCGCGGCGGCTTTGTAGTCGCCCTTGTCGAAGGCGTCCAGCAGGTGGATCGTTTCGTTGCCGCAGGCCTCGATGCGTACGGTGTCGGCATGTGCCACAGCGGCGTTGGCATGGGCGCTGGCCGAGGGGTGTGGCTTGGCACTGGCAGCGGGTGTCTGGCCGGCGGCGAGTGCGAGCGCGGGAACAGCGGCGAGTGTCAGCGCCGTGGCGAGCAAGTGGCGATGCATGATGGTTCCTTGTGCGTGGAGGTGTGCAGTGGTTCAGGCGTCAGCGCGGGCTGCCGGCAACCTGCGTTTCAGGGTGCCGTCCCGCCGCCAATAGTGGTGGATCAGGGCGGCCCGTGCAGGTGGTGGATCCGGCGTGCGTAGCGGGAGGCTACCATGCGGGTGCCTTGACGGCGGGCCTGACTGTAACGCGGACGCCACCCGGCGTGGCGTGTGTCGCGCCTGCAGGCCGCTCGTGGATGCTGCCGGCTACAATGGGCGTTTGTCTTGCGTGTTGGAGTGCGTTGCAATGAATGCCGCCGTCTCGCCGGGCTGGACGCTGATCGCGACCGAGATCCTTGCATCGATCGTCTTGTTGCTGCTGCTGGTGGCCTTGGCGGTGGCGGCCGCGCTGTTCGTGTACGACCGCCTGCAGACCCAGAACGCGATCCTGCGCAATTTCCCGGTCATCGGCCACTCGCGCAAGCTGCTGCAGCACTTCGGGGTGTTCTTCCGCCGCTACTTTTCGGCGGCCGACCGCGAGGAATTGCCGTTCAATCGCGCGCAGCGGCAGTGGGTGCACTTCGCATCGGTGAATGCCGACAACACGCGTGCGTTCGGTTCGACGCGCGACATGCGGGTCGAAGGTATGCCGTTTTTCGTGAATGCGCCGTTCCCGCCGCTGGGGGAAAAGCTGGTGACGCCCAAGCCGCTGGTGATCGGCCCGTACGCGCGCCAACCCTACGCGCACGCGCCGTTCTTCAACATTTCGGCGATGAGCTTCGGGGCATTGTCGGCGCCGGCGGTGCGCGCGCTGTCGCGGGGCGCGGCCAAGGCCGGCATCTGGATGGACACGGGCGAAGGCGGCTTGGCGCCTTATCACCTCGAGGGTGGCTGCGACATCGTGTTCGAGATCGGCACCGCCAAGTACGGCGTGCGCGGACCGGACGGGCGGCTGGACGATGACAAGCTGCGCGAAATCTGCGCGCACCCGGAAGTGAAGATGGTCAGCGTCAAACTGAGCCAGGGCGCCAAGCCCGGCCTCGGCGGGTTGCTGCCCGGCGCCAAGGTGACGGCCGAAATCGCCGCCATCCGCGGCATTCCGGTGGGAGAGGATTCGGTCAGCCCCAATCGGCACCCGGAGATCTCCAACGTTTCCGAGCTGCTGGATTTCATCGCGCACGTGCGCGAAGTCAGCGGCCTGCCGGTGGGTTTCAAGGCGGTGATGGGCGGCATCGAGTGGATCCGCGAGCTGTGCCTGGAAGTGCACCAGCGCGGGCTTGCCAGTGCGCCCGACTTCATCATCGTGGATGGTTCCGAAGGCGGCACCGGCGCGGCGCCGCAGACCACGATGGACGGCGTCGGCCTGCCGCTGCGCGAATCCCTGCCGCTGCTGGTGGACACCCTGGTCGAACAGGGGCTGCGCGAGCGCGTTCGGGTGATCTGCGCGGGCAAGTGCATCACGGCCTACGAGGTGGCGTGGGCGTTGGCGATGGGCGCGGATTTCGTGAACTCGGCGCGCGGCTTCATGTTCGCGCTGGGCTGCATCCAGGCCATGCGCTGCAACAAGAACACCTGTCCGACCGGCATCACCACCCAGGATCCGCGCCTGCAGCGCGGGCTGGTGGTGATGGACAAAGCCGAACGCGTGGCCAACTACGCGCGCAACCTGATGCGCGAGGTCGGCACCATCGCGCACAGTTGCGGCGTGGACGATCCGCGCGGGCTGCAGCGCAAGCACTGCCGCGTGGTGGTGGACGGCGGCCTGTCGCAGTCGCTGGCGGCGATGCACCCGTACCCGGTTCAGCGCAGGGCGTGAGCGGCGCGGGGGCCCAGTGCGCTCCAGCCGCCCGGCCCCAACACCTGCAGGCCGTTGAACCTGGCTTTGTAACCCATCTTGGGGTGACCTTCGATCCAGTAGCCGAGGTACAGGTGCGGCAGGCCGCGCGCGCGGGCCAGCTCGATCTGGCGGAGGATTGCATAGGTACCCAAGCTGCGCTTGGGCAACCCGGGGTCGAAAAAGGTGTACACCGCCGACAGTCCCGTCTCGCAGACGTCGGTGACGGCTACCGCCACCAGCTGTCCGGACAGGCGCAGTTCGATGAACACCGTCGGGCTCCAGGGCGAGGTCAGGAACTGCGAAAAATCCTCGTCACTGGCGTCGTCCATTCCGCCACCGGGGTGGCGGGCGTGCAGGTAGCGCGCGTACAGGTCGTGGCGCTCGTCGGTGAGTTCGGGCGCGCACTCGGTCAGTTCGATGTCGCCGTTGGCAGCCAGGCAGCGGTGCATGCTGCGATCCGGCCGGAACGCAGCCACGTCGATGCGGCACGGTTCGCAGGCGTGGCAGTTGGGGCAGTGCGGGTGGTAGACGTGACCGCCGGCGCGGCGGAATCCGCGTGCCAGCGACAGCGCATACAGCGCGGGCAGGTTCGGGGCCGCCGGGTCCAGCACCAGGTTTTGTGCCGTGCGCGCCGGGAAATAGCCGCAGGCGTGTGGCAGGGTCTGAAACAGGCGGACGCGTTCGCTGCGCAGGGTCATTGCCTGGGGACTCCAGCCGGTTTACCAGACCGAGATGAGCTTCGCTCCGTAGATGGCCACCGCGATCGCCACGGCCACCAGCAGCGCGGTGCGGATGCGTGATGCGACCCGCGTCGGGCTGCGGCCACCGTTTTTCTGGAAGCGGTAGGCGGCCAGTTCTTCGGCGTAGCGCGTGACCGGTTCGATGCCGATGTCGCGCATCAACTGGCGCGCACGCGTGTGGTCCGCGGCGTGCCTGACCCACACCGCGGGCCAATTGTCGCTGTGGCCGGGTCGGGCGTAGGAAAAACGCGAATAGCTTTTGCGGTCGTACGCGCGTTGATTGGTCACCTTGGTGGCGATGCCGTGTTCGGCCATCACCGCGACCAGGCGTTCGACATTTTCGACTCGGGGTGAGGAATAGATGCGGCGCATGGCCGCAGTTTACGACAGCCGCGGGCAGTTGCAACGCAACCTTGCTTCAGGAAAGCCTGGCTTTGTTCGTCATCCCGGAATACCCGCGCCATCCATGGCGCTCGCGCTACGCACCGCCGCCTGCTGCGGGTTTGATCAGGACGTTCGCGTTTGCAATCGTACAAGCACAGCCCAGCTTCGCTGGAAGGACTACCGAGCAGGTTGACCATCCCTTGCCTCGGATTTCCGAGACTCGCGAAGGCTCAGCTGTTGCGGAGTCTCAGCTGTCGCGGAGCCGCAGCAACCCCTCCTGCGCCGTGGATGCCACCAGCTTGCCGGAAAGGTCGAACATCTGGCCGCGCACCAGCCCGCGCGCGCCTTGTGCGGTGGGGCTTTCGCAGGCGTACAGCAGCCAGTCGTCCACCCGGAACGGACGGTG
>JAICHS010000173.1 GCA_025924775.1 Rhodanobacteraceae bacterium | reverse complement strand
GGGCACATGTTCTACGCGCGCCCCGCCAGCGACGCGCTGTTCGTGCAGGATGTGCGGGCGTTGTTCGACGCACGCGCCGGGCACACGAGGTAACCGCGTGCGTTCGTGCCTGCCCATGGCGCTGGCGTTCGCGGGCTTGCTCGCGCTCGCCTGCAACACCGCGCGCGCCAACCCACCCGGCCCCGCGCACTACCGTGTCATCGGCTATGCGATGAACTGGCATCCGGAACAGGCCAGGGATCTCGGCAAGCTGGATACGCTCATTTTCGCGTTCGCGGAAGTGCGACGCGGACGCGTGGCATTGAGCCCGGCGGCCGTGGCAAGGCTGCAACCGCTGCTTGCACTGAAGGCACGCGATCCGGAACTGAAGGTGGACATCTCCGTCGGCGGCTGGGGCGCCGGCGGATTCTCGGAAGCCGCCGCCACGGCCGCGGGTCGCAAGGCCTTCGCCGACAGCGCGGCGCGGATGTTGGTCGCGCACGGTGCCGACGGCCTCGACATCGACTGGGAATACCCGGGCCACCACGAATCCGGCATCGCCTCCAGCCCGAACGACCGGCGCGACTTCACGCTGTTGCTGCAGGCCGTGCGTGCGAGCCTCGACACAGCCGGCGCCGAACACCACCGCCCCTACACGCTCAGCGTCGCGGTCGCCGACGGGCCGTTCGTCAGCGGCGTCGACCTTGCGGCCGTCGATCGCTACGTCGACTGGTTCAACCTGATGACGTACGACTTCTGCAACTCGATGACGCCGGACACCTGCCACCATACCGGCCTGCATGCCTCGACCCTAGCGCCGGCCGACGCACGCACGACCGGCCGCGCGGTGAAGCAGTTCCTTGCAGCCGGCGTGCCGGCCGGCAAGCTGGTGATCGGCGCGGCGTTTTATGCGCGCGTGTTCGGCGGGGTCGCGCCCGCACACGATGGCCTGTACCAGCCTTACAAGAAATTCGTCGGCGAAATTCCATGGCCGAAGCTCAAGGCGGATTTCATCGGCAAGCAGGGTTTCGTGCGCCACTGGGATGCCAAGGCCGATGCTGCGTGGTTGTGGAACGCACAGACCCGCACGTTCATCACCTACGACGATCCCGAATCGATCGCCGCCAAGGCGGCCTTCGTAAAGGCACAACACCTGGGCGGCATCATGTACTGGGCGCAGGGCCTCGACCCAACCGACGAACTGCTTGAAGCCATCTGGCGGGGCCTCCACTGATTTTTGCCGCTTGACCCAGGTCAATCCATCGCGCCGCGGTTGTCGGAGACTGGCCTGTCATCGACACACTGATGGAGACCACGGATGCAAACCCGCAACGCACACCTGCTGGCACTGGCTGCCGGCATCCTCATCGCGGCGCCCGGCGCCGCTATCGCGGCTGCACCGGCACACGCCGTGTACGTGGCCCACCTGCACGCCATGAACGCCGGCGTCACCAAGACCGCGACCGCGGGCGAAGCCCGCTTCACCGTCAACGGCGACCAGCTCACGATCGACATCAAAGTGCACGGCGCGCCGCCCGACACGGTGCACTGGCAGCATTTCCACGGCTTCAAGGACGGCCAGCCCGCCAGCTGCGCGACCACGGCCGCGGATGCCAACCACGACGGCATCGTGGACTTGATCGAAACCGGCAAGGCCTCGGGCACCACGATGGTGCCGTTCATCACCGGCCCCGCCAGCATGGACGTTGCGCACGGCACGTATCCCACGGCTGACGCGCACGGCGCTTACCACTACCACGAGACGGTTTCGTTGAAGGCGTTGGACGCCGCATTCGGCAAGGCGTTCCCGGGCCAGCAGCTCGACCTCGCCAAACGCGTGGTGTACATCCATGGCGTGCCTTCCGCCACGCAATTGCCGTCCAGCGTGGCGTCGCTGGGGCCGATTCCGGCGCAGGTGACACTGCCGATCGCGTGTGGAAAGATCGCGCGCGCCTCGGCGAAGTAAGGCATCTAGCTCGCCTGACATGCAATGGGCGGACCCGCGGGCCCGCCCATTCTTTTCCAGCCTGCCTGCGAACTATTTCGCCGGCTTTTTGAACCGGTAGATGAACTGGCTGGTGTGGCCGCGGATGGACGGGTCGAACACCTTGACGTCCAGCGGATCCTTCGGGTTGAGCAACGCATCGCTGGAACCGTCGAACACGAAACCGGCGGCCTCCACTTCCTGCTTCACCACCGCGGGATCGATCCGGTGCAGCGTGTCCGTATCGCGGGTGCCGGAACCGGCCGGCGCGATATGGTCCGTCACGATGAACACGCCGCCGGGCTTCAGCGCGGCAAAGATGGCCTTGTTGAACGCAGCGATGTCCACCGGCTGCTTGTTCGGCCCCCAATACGGGTCGTGCAGGTCGTGGTAATTCTCGGACGTGAACACGATGTCCACCGGCGCCGGCGCGTGCGGCCGGTTCATGTCTTCACGCAGCATCGTGACGTCGGCGTAGTGCGGCGTCTTGACCAGTTTTTCCCAGCTGGCCCAACTCTTGCTGTCGGGTTTGGTCGAATCGGGCCACACGGTGTAGACGTGCCCGCCGGGCTTGACGACCTGGCTGAACACCCGCGTCCAGTAGCCGCCGCCGGGCAGCAGCTCCATCACCGTGTCGCCCGGTTTGGCGCCAGTGAACGTCATCACGTCGGCCATCTTGCGGCGCACGTCGTCCTTCTTGTCGGCCGCGCGTGCCGGGTCGTTGACAGCATGGGTGACGTAAGCCGGGGCCTTTGCGGCACCTGCCGCCGAGGGGCCCGGCGCGGCCGTTTGCGCAGCCGCAGCCAGCGGCAGCAGGACGAGCAACGCACAACCTGACATTCGCATGATGGTCTCCTTCGGATCGGGCTGGCCATTGTGCCCCGAAACCGAAGCGCCCCGCCAGCGCCGTGAAACGGCGCCCGTCACCCGCCGCCCCAACCCGCCACGACGAAACGGTTGCGGCCGGCCAGTTTGGCGCGGTAGAGCGCGGCGTCGGCGTCCTTCACCCAGTCGCTGACCGCGCCCGCATCCGGCGCCATGGCGGCAAGTCCGATGCTGAGGGTGCAGCGCATCCCGGGCGCGCGCTCGAACAACGAACATGCCGTTTTCGAACGAATCCGCTCCGCCACCGTCGCCGCGGCGTGCGGGTTGGCGCCGCACAGCACCACGCCGAACTCGTCGCCACCGTAACGGCCCGCCAGGTCGCCCTCGCGCAGGCTGCCGCGGATGATCGCGCCAACGTTGCGGATCACTTCGTCGCCCACGGTGTGGCCGTGCTGGTCGTTGACGCGCTTGAACTGGTCGATGTCGATCAGCAACATCACCGCATCGTTGCAGCAATGGCGAGTCATGGCTGCGGTGACCGCGTCTTCCCAGTGCTTGCGGTTCAACAGGCCACTCAGGCTGTCGATGCTGCCCATGCGCAACAGCGCATGGTTTTGCATGCGCACGCGCTGGGCCAGGCCATGCGTGATGGCACCCAGCGTCACCGGGAACACCATCAAAAACGGCAGCGCAGCCAGCAGCTCGGTGCCATCCGTAGTCGGCGCAAAGGCCAGCCCATTGGCCACCGCGGCCACGCCACACGCCAACACCAGCATGGCCATGCCCCGCACCAGCATCGAGCGGCCATCGACCGCAATCAGCGTGATCGCGAACATTGTCGCCAACAGTACGCTCGGCAGCAGGTTGAACTGCATCAGCGCGATCCAGACGCCCCCCATCGCGGCATCGCCGATGAAAAAGCGCTTGTCCAACGCAACCGGGGCGGCGCTGCGACGCAGCACCAGCCATGCGATCTGCGGCCACACCAGCACGTAACCTGCCAGCATCACCCACGTCGATGCGGGCACGCCGCGCCGGTACAACACCGTCGCCACCATCACCCCGCCCAATGCCAGTGCCAGGGTACGCAGAGCGTGCGAACGCCGCACGACGCCGCGGACCTCGTCGACAGTGGGTACATCCGGAGTTGGCAATACGTCGAATGACACGGTGCGGGAACTCATGGCGCGTTCGGGCAACACCGAGCAAGGTCAATGCCAAAAATCGCGTTACGCGGTTGACAGGCGCCTATTGTGGCTTGACCTGTGACCCAGTACCCATGGCGGCACACTTGTTTACCCGGCAGAAACATTTGGCAAGTTTTCCAGCCACCTGCAAAAGGTTCCCGCGAGCAAACACCGGCTTTGCCAGGCGTGCGCGGCCCGCCTCAACCACCCGGCTGGCGTGCGTACACGCGCCCGTGCTTGACCACGAAATCGATCTTCGTGGTGTTGCGGATGTCGCGCGCGGGGTCGGCATCCAGCACCACCAGGTCGGCCAGCTTGCCGGGCGTGATCGTGCCGCGCCTGGCCGACTGGCCCAGCGCGGCGGCGCCGCTCTGCGTCGCGGCCTGGATGGCCTGCAGCGGCGTAAAGCCCGCGTGCCCGACCAGCAGCGCCATTTCCCGGTGCACCGAAGGCACCTGGCCCAGGTCGGGCCCGTCCTTGCCGTACGGAAATCCGGCACCATCGGTGCCCGTGTCGACCTGCACGCCACGCTGGTGCGCCAACTTCGTCACCGCGTAGCTCCACGGCATGATGCCCGCGCCCACGCTTTGCGGATGACGTTCCGCCTCGTTCCTGAACACCAGCAGCGTCGCGTCGAGCACCGTGCCGCGTCGCTTCATCGCATCGAACAACGCGACGATTTGCGGCGCATCGGGCTTGATATGCTCAAAGTCGCCCATCGCGCGCATCTTGTAGTCGTCCGGCACGCTGGGTGCCGCTTCCCACACCAGATATGGGCTGTGCGAAATGCTGTCGGCGCCCGCACCCACCGCATCGCTGGGTTTGGCCGGGAAGATCGTCGCGTGCGTCCAGACGCGCAAACCCTGCCGGTGCGCTTCCTTGGTTATGGCCTTGACCAGCGCTGCCGGGAGGTTCGCATACAGCTTGATGCCGGTCGCGCCGGTGCCCTTCGCTTCGGCCACAGCCAGCGGGATGTCCGTTTTTGCGTCGATCGCCTGCATCCATGGCGCGAAACCCAGTGGCTCGCCCTTCGACGCGTCCTGCGCGCGCACGTCTTCCTTGAAGAAACTCGGCCCCGCCATCAACGCGACATAGAAAATGTCGGGTGATGCAAACGTGTCCGAGTTCGCCTGTTCGGCGAGGTATTGCAGCAGGCGATCGTCGCCGGCCATGTCGCGGATCCCAGTGACGCCGCCCAGCAGCAGCGCATGCAGGAATGTTCGGTAATGCGCGATGTCCGGTTCGGCATCCGTGATGTGCACGTGCGCATCGATCAAACCGGGAATCACGTACTTCCCGCTCAGGTTGCGTACGTCCGCGTCTTTCGGCGCAGGCCGGCTGCCATCTGGATACACCGCCGCG
>JAICHS010000172.1 GCA_025924775.1 Rhodanobacteraceae bacterium | reverse complement strand
GGCCGATCACGGCCTCGATGCGGCGGTATTCATCGTCGGTGGTGGTGTCGGGGTCGGCCAGCAGATACTTCGAGTTGAAGATGTTGAGGCCCTTGTTCTCCATCGCGCCCATGTTGAAGTCGTGGGTCGCAACCACGTTGAACACCGGCAGGTCGTAATTGCGGCCGTAGGCGCGCTCGTCCCAGCGCATCGCGCGTTCCAGCGCATCCATCGCGTAGTGGCAGCGTCCGATCGCGTCGGCCTCGGCCCACAGGCGCAGCGCCACGTCGTGGCCATCGGCGGTGCGATAGGCGCGCTCGATTTTTTCAAGGTGCCCCGCGACCAGCGCGAACAGGTAGGAAGGTTTCGGGTGCGGATCGATGAAGCGCGCGTAGTGACGGCCGTTTTCAAGGTCGCCCGATTCGGTTGCCTCGCCGCCCGCCAGCAGCACCGGGAAGCGCGCCTTGTCCGCGACCAGCGTGACGTCGTAGCGCGCCAGCACGTCGGGACGGTCCGGGAAAAACGTGATGCGGCGAAAGCCCTGGGCTTCGCACTGGGTCAGCAGGAAGCCGTGTGCGCGCGAGCCGGAAACGTACAGTCCGGCCAGCTGGCTGTTGCGCGCCGGGTCGATGCGGACGTCGAGTTCCAGCACGCTGCCGTCGCGCGCGCCCGCAAGCGTGAGGCCCGCCGCATCCAGCGTGTAGTCGCCGCGCGCCAGGCTGCGGCCATCCAGCCGCGCGGCAATGAGTTCGAGGTCTTCGCCGTCCAGCCGCAGGGGTTCGTCGCGGTCGCGCGCGAGCGTGAGCCGGGAGTGCACCAGGGTTGCGTCGATGCCGAGTTCGAACCTGAGTTCGACCTGGGTCACGCGCCACGCGGGCGCACGGTAATCGGCCAGGCGGACGCTGGCCGCGGGGTCGGCGGTGGCGGTATTGAGCGTATCCATGCGGCCACTTTATCAGCCGTGGTGCGGACGCCGGTGCGACAATGCCGACTTTCCGCACGTTGCGTGAACCGCATGACCCAATTCGTGGCACCGACCCTCGAGGATATCCGCGCCGCCGCGGCGCGCATCGCTGCGTACGCCCGCGTCACGCCGGTGCTGGATGCCGCCGCATTGGACGAATTGGCCGGCGCGCGGCTGTTCTTCAAGTGCGAACACCTGCAGGTGGGCGGCGCTTTCAAGTTTCGCGGTGCCTGCAACGCGGTGTGGTCGCTCACCGAAGCGGAGGCCGCCCGCGGTGTGGTGACGCACTCTTCCGGCAACCACGGCGCGGCGCTGGCGCTGGCGGCGAAAACGCGCGGGATTCCGGCGCACATCGTGGTGCCCGAAGGCGCGGTCGCGGCCAAGCTGGCCAACATCGAGCGCGCGGGCGGCATCATCCATCGCTGCGCCGCGACGCAGGCCGCGCGCGAGGCGACCTGTGCCCAGGTGCAGCGCGAAACCGGTGCCACCTTGGTGCATCCCTATGCCGACGCGCGCGTGATGGCGGGCCAGGGCACCATCGTGCTGGAACTGCTGCAGCAGGTTCCGGATCTCGACGCCGTGATCGTGCCCATCGGCGGCGGCGGGCTGGCTTCAGGCTGCGCAATCGCGTTGCGTGCGTTGCGGCCCGGCACGCGCCTGGTGGGCGCGGAACCTGCCGGTGCCGATGATGCCTTCCAGTCGTTCGCGCGCGGCCAGCGCATCACCAGCGTGGTGCCGCACACCGTCTGCGACGGCCTGCGCGCAACCATCGGTGAGCCGAATTTCGAGTTGCTGCGGAGCCACGGCGTCGAGGTCATCACCGCCGACGATGCCGCGGTGTTGGCGGCCATGCGTCAGTTGTGGACAGAGCTGAAGCAAACGGTCGAGCCGTCTTCGGCGCTGGTGCTGGCGGTCTTGCTGGCGCGGCGTGAACGTTTTGCGGGTCAACGCGTCGCGCTGGTGCTGAGTGGCGGCAACGTGGACCTGGACGCACTGCCGTTCACGACGCGGCCCGCTGGCACCTGAAGACCGTCGTCGCGATCAGACCAGCCCGGATGGCGGGTCGGACGCGGTGGGGTCACGCCCGGGCTTGCCCGTTGTGCCACGCGTCTGCCTGCGCGTCCATCCGGGCCACAAGCGGGCGGCGGTTGCGAGGGGCACGGTGCCGTCGCCGAACATCGCGCGCAGCACGCCCCGGTGCGTGGGCAGCAGCCCGAGCCCGGCCAGGATGTGGATCGCAACGGCGGCAAGCAAAAGCCACGCCGCATAGATGTGTGCGCGGATCGCCAGCGCGAACACCCAGGCTGGTGCGCCCGGCAGGAAATACAGATACACGCCGCTGGCCGCGGTCACCAGGGTGGCGAGCAGCAACAGGCCAAGGACCGCGCGCTGCAGGGGGTCGAAACGGCCGTCGTGTTCCAGCGCCGCGTGTTCGCCGGGCGAGCACGACGCGCGGATGTAACGCAGTGGCCAGCCGAAATCGCGACTGTGCACGCGCAGGATCTCGCGGCCCAGTGCCGCCAGTCGGCGTCGCAGCAACATCACGAGCACCGCGCCGACGATGGCAAACGCCAGGCCGAGCAACCGGTGCACCGTGTTGACACCCGTGTGGCCACCCAACCCATCGACCCAGCCAACGGGCAGGTTGCCGGCCAGCGCAAACCCGCTGAGCAGCAGGATCGCAAGTACCAGCGCGTTGGAGCCATGCAGGATGCGCGCAACACGTGTCTGGCGCCGTACGCGGGTGCCGGGGTTGGTCACGACTTGGGTTGTACCGTGAACGTCACGGCCTTGTCGGGAAGCAGCGGCATGTGCGTCGGCCCCGCAAGCTGCACCGCGATCGTGTGCTGGCCCGGCGGCAGCGGGAGCGTGAACGTGCGGTTGTGGTAGATCGCCTGTTCGGGCCCGCCGTCGATGGAAACGTGCAGGTGATCCTCGCCGGTCATGGGTGTGCCGATTTGTGCGCCCGTGACGGCAATGGTGAGGGTCACGGGCCCGGTGAACGTACTGCCGTTGCGGGGGGATTCGATGGTGAAGGCCGGACCCGCCGCGAAGGCCGTGGCAGCCGTGGCCAACAGCACCGCCGACAGGAATGCGCGGGCCGCGTGGTGATGCTGGCTGCACGAGGTCGGTCCGTGCGGGTGCTGCATCGGCGTGAAGATAGACATCCGAAAGCGTCCAGTGGAATAGGCAACCAGAAAGCCTAGCACCAGCGCGGGTGTGCGGCGTGTCAGGTTCCCTGTGCGCCTATTCCACCGTGACCGATTTGGCGAGGTTGCGCGGCTGGTCGACGTCGGTGCCGCGCAACACGGCGACGTGGTAGGCCAGCAATTGCAGCGGCACGGTGAACACCGCGGGTGCGATGAAATTGCCGCCCGCGTCCACCTTCAGCAGTTGTCCGCGATTGCCGTTCAACGACAGGTCGGCATCGGCATCGGCAAACACGTACAACTGACCGCCGCGTGCGCGCACTTCTTCCAGGTTGGACTTCAGCTTCTCCAGCAGCTGGTTGTTGGGCGCCACCGCGATCACCGGCATGTCCTCATCCACCAGCGCCAGCGGGCCGTGCTTCAGTTCGCCCGCGGGGTACGCCTCGGCGTGGATGTAGGAAATTTCCTTGAGCTTCAGCGCGCCCTCCATCGCCACCGGGTACTGCGCGCCGCGTCCGAGGAACAGTGCGTGGTGTTTGTCCACGAACGCCTCGGACAGGCGGGCGATGGCGTGGTCCAGTTCCAGCGCGTTGCGCAGATGATCGGGCAGGCCGGCCAGTTCCAGCACCAGCTCGCCCAGTTTGTCGGCGGCGACGCCGCGGATGCGGGCCAGCTCCAGCACCAGTAGTGCCAGTGCGCTCAACTGGGTGGTGAAGGCCTTGGTCGAGGCGACCCCGATTTCCGGGCCGGCGCGGGTCATCAACGTGAGATCGGCTTCGCGTACCAGGCTGGATTCCGGCACGTTGCAGATCGCGAACGATCCGAGGTAGCCGCGTGCACGCCCGTCGCGCAGCGCGGCCAGGGTGTCGGCGGTTTCGCCCGACTGGGAGATCGCGAGGAACAGCGTGTCGGGCGCCACCACCACGTGGCGATAGCGGTATTCGCTGGCGACCTCGACCGTGCACGGGATGCCGGCGATGCCTTCCAGCCAGTAGCGCGCCACCATGCCCGCGTGGTAACTGGTGCCGCAGGCCACGATGTGCACGCGCGCGACGCGCTGGAGCAGGCGGTCGGCGTCGACGCCGAAGATGTTGGGCAGAATGCGGCCGTCGGCGATGCGGCCTTCCAGGGTGTTGGTGACCGCGACCGGCTGTTCGAAGATTTCCTTCTGCATGTAGTGCCGGAATTCGCCGCGCTCGACCGCATCCAGCGACAGGTCGCTCTCGCGCACCCGGCGCGTGGCGACGGCGCCATCGGCGGCCTGGATCGCGAGCGTGTCGGGCGTGATTTCCACCACGTCGCCCTCTTCCAGGTACACGATGCGATTGGTCACCTGGATCAGCGCCTGCACGTCCGAACCCAGGAAGTGCTCGCCGATACCCACGCCCACGCACAACGGGCTGCCGCGCCGGGCGCCGACCACGTGGCCGGGATGATCGCGGTGCAGCACTGCGATCGCGTAGGCGCCGTGCAGGCGGCGGGTGGCCGCCGTCACGGCTTCGCGCAGGCCCATGCCTTCGGCCGTCAGCTTGTGCACCAGGTGCGCGACGACTTCGGTGTCGGTTTCCGAGGTGAACACGTAGCCGGCGGCTTCGAGCTCGGCGCGCAGCTCCGCGTGGTTTTCGATGATGCCGTTGTGCACCACCGCGACCGTGTCGCGCGACACGTGCGGATGGGCGTTGGCTTCGTTGGGCGCGCCGTGGGTGGCCCAGCGGGTGTGCGCGATGCCGGTGCGGCCGTGTACCGGCGAGGCCTGGTACAGCGCGTCCAGCGCGGCGACCTTGCCGGGGGTGCGCAGGCGGGTCAGGCGATCCGCATCCAGCACCGCCAAGCCGGCCGAGTCATAGCCGCGGTACTCGAGGGCGTGCAGTCCCGCCAGCAGGATCGGAACGACATCGCGTTGGGTACAGCCGGCAACGATTCCGCACATGGGTTCTACGCCTTGCCACCGCTGAAAAATTGCAAAGGTACAGGGATTTGTGCGCGAACGGGGCGAAATGGCGGCCCCCATCCCCATGCTCGGGTACGCCGCGTGCAGGAGCATTCAGGGTTCGAAAAATAAGCACTCCGTTCACGCTGCTGATAGGCCGGGTGCACGGCGCGGTGGCGCTGTGCGACTTCGGTGACCTGGTGGCTACCCGGACCGCCTTCTGCGGCGCCCTGCACGGGCGTGCCCTTGGGTGGTGGTCCGACCGATGATCGCCGCGGCACGCTGATGCCCGTGGCCGCCTGCGTCAGAACGGCAGCTGCAGGTTC
>JAICHS010000171.1 GCA_025924775.1 Rhodanobacteraceae bacterium | reverse complement strand
TGCGGCGAGCGCGTACAGGTCGGCGCGCAGAACCACCGGAATCTCGTGCACCAGGATGTCGCGCAACATGCCGCCGCCGATGCCGGTCAGCATGCCAAGCAACGCCGCCATCACCGGGTTGAGCTGAAAGACCAACGCTTTTTCCGCCCCGGCCACCGCGAAAAATGCCAGGCCGACCGCGTCGAACCACAGGATGTCTTTGCCGAAGCGGTTGGTGACGGGGTACCACCAGAACGTGACCAGCCCGGCCAGGATGGAGACACCGACGTAACTCAAATGGGCAATGGCGGATGGCGGCACGGCGCCGATCAGCAAATCCCGCGTGATGCCGCCCGCGTTGCCCGCAGCGAACGCCAGCACCATCACTCCGAAAATATCCAGTCGGTTGCGCACCGCCGCCAGCGCGCCGCTGATGGCAAATACAAACGTACCGCCAAGATCCAGCGCGGTCAGCAGGATTCGGGCAACGTGTTGTTCCATGCGGATTGGCCGTCAAGGAACGGACTGGGTCACGGCGCAAGCCACGCGCGCGCGGCAACGATGAGCGTCTCGACGCCCGTCTCCAGCGTCGGGTGCAGCACCGGCAGGAAATGCGGGCTGTGGTTGCTCGGGATTTCGTTGATGCGGTTCGCCGCCTTTGCCTTCGCATATACCTCCGGGTCGGTGCCGCCGACAAACCAGAACACCGAGGGCACGCCCCATTCGGCGCCGAACGAGCCGAAGTCTTCGCTGGCCGCCGCCGGGCCGGTCCGGCGGACGCGTGCGTCCGCGAAGTGTTTCCGGAAGGCCTCGACCACGCGTTGCGTTGCCGCCGCGTCATTGCTGACCAGCGGGTAGCGATCCAGCGGGGTGATCTCGGGTGGCTTCGGCGCGCCCGATGCCGCCGCTTCGGCATTCACGATGCGGGTGATCGCGGCCAACACGCGCGCGCGCACGCCTGCGTCGAAGGTACGCACGTTGAGCTTGATGATGGCTTCGTCCGGAATCACGTTTTCCTTGGTGCCGGCCTGCAGCGCGCCAACCGTCACCACCGCCGCTTCGGTAGGGGCGACCTCGCGGGCGACGATGCCTTGCAGCCGCAGCACCGTCGCCGCGGCCATCACCACCGGGTCGATGCTGGTCTGCGGCATCGACCCGTGCGCGCCGCGCCCAAACAGGCGGATCTGGAAGCTGTCCGCCGCGGAGGTGATCGTGCCGGTGCGACCACCGATCGCACCGGCAGGCCCGACCATCACGTGCTGGCCGAGCACGACGTCGGGCTTCGGAAAACGCTTGAACAGGCCATCGTCGATCATCGCCTGCGCGCCCGCGGCGGTTTCCTCGGCGGGCTGGAACACCGCCAGCAGGGTGCCTTTCCACGCGTCACGCGCCTGCGCCATCAGCGCGGTCGCACCGGCCAGCCAGGTGACGTGCAGGTCGTGCCCGCAGGCGTGCATCACCGGTACCGTCTTGCCTTCGGGGTCGGTGGCCGTGGCCTTGCTCGCGTAAGGCACCCCGGTGGCTTCGGCAATCGGCAACGCGTCCATGTCGGCACGCAGCATCACGGTCGGCCCGTCGCCGTTCCTCAGCAACCCGACCACGCCGGTCTTGCCGATGCCGGTCGTCACCTCGAAGCCCGCTGCGTGCAGCCGCTCGGCCGCAAGGCCCGCGGTGCGCGTTTCCTGCATCGACAGTTCCGGGTGCGCGTGGATGTCGGTGTACAGCTTTTCCAGCTCAGGAAGAAGGCCATCGAGACCCGCCAGGACGGCATCCGTGTGACGTGTTTGCTTCGCGTGCATGGCTGCCACCTGTAGTCGGGCCCAATCGCTCGCGTCGGATCCATCCCGGCGCGCTACCCAAGTTTTCACTGGTTACGCCGCAAGACGTAGCGTCCGCGTGAAAGCTACGGATGGGGGTGTGCGCCCGGCATTGAAAACGCATCACGGCCTTGCCGACGGCCGGCGCTCCGGAAACCAATACGGCGCCGCACGCCCGCTCATTGTGGATTGCCACTCCTCAAGTTCGGGGAGGTACTTTCACGTCGCCCAGTGCGACCGATCAGCGCCTCGAGCTCGAAGAGATTCTTCACGGTGTAGCGCGCCGCATCGCTGCGCTCAACGCCTGGGCGCAGGATCTGGACCGTGCGCATGCCGAGTTGGTTGCCCGCGGCGATCTCCGAGCGCGCATTGTCGCCCACCACCCATACCTGTCCGGCCCGAAGTGCGAAATGCCGGACGAGGTCTTCGAAGACCGCGCGTTTCCCGCGCCGGGGCTGCTTGCCAACGGCATCGATACGGACCGCTTCGAACCACGGTCCGACTCCCAGCATCGCGATCTTGCTCCGCTGCAGCTTCACAAATCCCGACGTAACCAGGAAGCGGCGAGCCTGCAATTCGCGCAACACGTGGAGATCGCCATAACCGTGCATGGGCGTAACGACTTCCAGGGATTCGAGCACGCGCAACCCGGCATCACGCATCGCGCGGGTGAACCCGAACTTTTCGGCGACTTCGTCGAACGGAAACCGCATGCAATCGGCGAACGCCTCGGACAGCGCGGCATCCGTGAGTGCACCCTCGTTGCAGCGCCGGATCGCCGCGAATACGGGCGCGTGGAAACCCTGCCCCACCTCGTCGGCGGCGCACAGGCAATTGTCGAGGTCGAATATTATCGAGCTGTCCACGGGTCAACCCACGCGTTTTGGCCAGGACCAGAATCCATACCCTCACCACGATCCAGGAGTCGTCCGATGCCGGCGAACAAGCAGGAAATTGTCGCGTTCATGGCTGCGGAGTTCCCGCAGAGCAAGTGCGCGGTCGAGGCGGTTGGCGACGGCGGTGCAACCGTATCGCGGAACATCGGGTCCGGCGAGCTGCGCCCGGGTGGCACCGTGTCGGGCCCAGTATTGATGAGCGTGGCCGATGTGGCGTTGTACGTGGCGATCCTCGCGGAAATCGGCATCGTGCCGCTGGCGGTCACGACCAGCCTCACCATCAACTTCATGCGCAAACCGTTGGCGAAACATCGCATCATCGGCGCGTGCAAGCTCCTGAAAGTCGGCCGCGCCCTTGCGGTCGGCGAGGTGTTGCTCTATTCGGAAGGTTCCCGTGAACCCGTGGCCCACGTGGTCGGAACCTATTCCATTCCTTCCGGACGCCAGGGACAAGGGGCCGGTACTGCCTGAGCCGCCGGATCTCCAGCCGCCGCGGCATCAGCCAGGCCGCGACGCACGGCCGGCACCACGCCAACAGGCACGTGCACGGCCACCGTCATCGTTGATGCATCGACACCTGCGCGTGGCTACGCCCGCAGCGGAGTGTGCACCGAAGCCCTTGCCGATCTTCCGGCAGGAGCTTTGGTGGGACCCTTCAACGCCCTGTCATTGACACAAGGTTCAGGTTCGCGCGGGTTCGCCGCACGTGCGGTCACGCATGTGTCGAATGGCCACCGATGGCCGTGCGCCGGAAACTGCACGCCCGCTGCCAAGCGCGCAGTTGCGCGAGGTGTTCGTAACGGTGTGAGCTGCATCACGCTTGCAGACGTAGCGTTCGGGAATGCTGACTAAATACGTACCAGTTCGGTACTTGCGTACACCGTGACCGTATTGGACCATTGCCCGCGCACTGATGATTTCGTCAATCGTTGCACAACCCATATTCGGCATACCCACCCACTCACTGGCACAAAACCACCATGACCATCCAGACACGCCCCACGCTTGCGTTGCTGTGCGCTGCCGTGTTGTCCACGTTTGCCGTCTCCGCACTGGCGCAGACCGCACCACCGACCGCGCCACCAACCACGACCTCGGCCACCAATACCGAGGCCACACGTCTCGCCAACCGCTACAGCACCTTTGCGGGTTCTGACACCAACGCGGACGCGCTGGTGGACGGGCTGCGCAATGGCACCGCCACCACGCTGGATACGACGGTCACCGTCAAGAACGCCGACGGCACGACGACCACCTCGGTTGTACCGAACACCTTCCAGCCCGCGACCGGCAAGCTTGGATACGGCAACGTCAACATCGCACTGGCATTGGCCGAGGCTGACCTCAACAAGCTTGGCATCGTCGATCCGACGGGCGCCGACATTGCCGCGGCGTTGAACGGTGGCAGCGTGACCCTGGCCGACGGCAGTACCCAGCAGCTCCAGGGTGTGCTGGCATTGCGCGCTGGCGGCGAAGGTTGGGGGCAGATTTCCCAGGCACTGGGCACCGGCAAGCTGGGCGCCGTGGTCAGCGCCGCAGAACGCAGTCATTCGCAGGCCGAAGTTGCCCGCGCCGAGCACCCCGACCACGGCGCACGGAATGCGGATGTCTCGCGCCCCACGCATCCGGTTCGCCCGGATCACCCGATGCGACCGAGCCACCCCGAACGTCCGATGGTGCCGAGCCGGCCGGACGTCCCGAGCCACGCGGGTCGCCCCGGCGGCGGCTAGTCGAGCGTGCCAGTACTTTGCTGCTTCCGCGGGCGCCTTGGGCGCCCGCGTTCCATACCCATGGGGACAAACAACACGATGAACAACAAGAAATCGCTCGCGATCCTGATTCCGGCCCTCGCCCTGGGCGTGTGCGGAGCACCCGCATACGCCGCCGATGCGGGGCACGCCACGCTCACCGCGGGTTTCGATTACAGCAGCGGCAGCTATGGCACGCCGTTCAACACCGACATCTGGGATGTTCCCCTCAGTGTCGGTTATGAAGCTGATCGCTGGTCGGTGAAGCTGACCATGCCATGGGTCAACATCAGCGGTGCCGGCGACGTCATTCCCGGCATCGGTCGCGTGAAGAATGGAAACCCGAACGTTCGCGGCCGTGGACACGGCAACGGCGGCACCACCCCGGTCCCACCGACAACGGAAACCACGGGTTCGGCGTCGGGCCTGGGCGACATCGTGGCACAGGCGACCTACGGTCTGGTGCGCGATGACGCCGACAACTTCGGCCTCGATCTGACCGGCAAAGTCAAGTTCGGTACCGCCAGCGCCGACAAGGGGCTTGGCACCGGCCAGAACGATTACGGCGTGAACCTTGACGCCTACAAGGGCATCGGTGCGTGGACCGTGTTCGGGGGAGCCGGCTGGATGAAATACGGCTCGTCGCAATACATCGTTCTGCACAATGGCTGGAATGCCAATTTCGGTGCCGGCTACAAGCTCGACAACAGCAATGACATCGGCGCGTATTTCTATTTCCGCCAGAAGATCGCCGATACCGGCTACGCGCAGCGCGAACTCACGGGTTACTGGAATCACCGCTTCGGCAGTGCTTGGCGCTTGCAGGCCTATGTGTTGGGCGGCTTCTCCGACGGCAGCCCGGATTGGGGCGCCGGCGCGTCGCTCAGGTACGCATTCTGAGGCCAAACGGCTTCGTGGCCGCACGTCGGCC
>JAICHS010000170.1 GCA_025924775.1 Rhodanobacteraceae bacterium | reverse complement strand
CGCCACGTGGTACATCGCCCACGCGATCTGCTTGCCCAGCCAGTCGTGGTCCTTGCCCTTCCAGTACAGGTCGCCGTGGGTCTTGCCGGGCAGGAATTGCACCTCGGCATGCGCGCCCACCTGGTCCAGCACAGCCTTCAGCTTGTGCGCGGCACCATCGAGATAGAACGTGTCGGCGGTGCCGACGATCACGTGGATTTTGCCGTCGAGGTCGGGCCGCAACGCCGGCCACTGCGCCTCGATGCGGTGTGCGATGTCGTAGTGCTCGCGCCAGTACGCGGCGACCGTCGGGTTCACCTTGCCGGTGGCGCGGTCGAACATCGGTTCCGGGTGTCCATCCGGTCCGCGCGGTGAGAAGACCCAGTTGAACGATGCCATCTGTCCGCCGTACGGGCCGAGCACGCGTTCCAGTTGCGCGAACTGCTTGAAAGTGGCGACGACCTTGCCTTGGATGCGCACCAGCGGGTACGGCGTCCCGTCGGGGCGGGTGTAGACATTCGCGTGCGGCGCGTACAGGTCGGGGCCGGTGAAGTCATGGAAGTCGCTGGGATCGGGCGAGGTGGACCAGGTGCCGCCAAAGACTTTCGGATAGCGCACCTGCAGCCACAGCGTGGCCCAGCCGCCGGACGAATGGCCAGTGAGGAAACGTCCACCGGCCTTGGCGTCCATGCGGTAGTGCGATTCCAGGTACGGGATCACTTCGGTCGTGAGCGCAGTGCCCCAGGGTCCGTTGTTCACCGAGTCCGCGAACTCGTGTGTGCCGGTGGCGGTGTGTTCGTCGAGGAATACCCAGATCATCGGCGGCATCCTGCCGTCGGCCATGTCCGTCCAGACGCCCGCGGCCTTCGCGGTGAGGTAAGCAAGATTGCCGCCGAAACCGTGGGTGAAGTACACGGTGGGGTAGTGCGCGGCGGCGTGCTTGTCGTAGCCGGGCGGCAGCAACACCCAACCCTTGACGTGGATCGGCCGGCCCCAGAATGCGGTCAGTGCGGGGCTGACGAAATCGAGCGGCCGGCTGTGCGCGCGCGCCGCCTTCATGTCCTTCGCGAGCTTGTCGCGTTTTTCCGCGGGAACCTGCTCCGGAACGGTCCATGGTTGCGGCGCGCCGGTGAGCGCACGCGTCAGGCGCAGGGTCGGAACGGAATGCGCGTCGTTGAACGACACCGCGGTCACGCCGCTGATCAGGTCGCCCGCGCCGCGGCCGGAGTAGGCGTAGTCGTGGTTGACGTCGAGCACCGCCTGCAGGTCGTAGTCGCCGGCGGGAAGTTTCGAAAAGTCTTCGGGGAATGCCAGCGCGTCGGCATCGACCAGCAGCGACGCCCCGGGGGCCAGGTCGTGCACTTCCATGGCGGCCACCGCCGTCTGGGTGGGGCGGAACGGGTTGGTGTCGATCGCGGTGGGCTTGCCGTCCCTGGTTTGCGCGGCGGCGTCCCGCGCGGGCAGCGCGAACAACAGCAGGCGTCCCGATACCGGTTGTGTGGATGCGCCATCCAGCGTGACACGGAATACCCGATGCGGCG
Organism: Rhodanobacteraceae bacterium; assembly: GCA_025924775.1. Lineage (GTDB taxonomy): Bacteria > Pseudomonadota > Gammaproteobacteria > Xanthomonadales > Rhodanobacteraceae > 66-474. Next base: position 3,885 of record JAICHS010000170.1, on the reverse strand, counting down.
CGAGCGGCGCGTCGGGTGCCTGCGCGGAGGTCGCGAAGGGCGCGACGACCAGGAGTAACAGCCACGACCACGAACGCATGCGCATGAGCATCCCCTTGCAAGGTGGCAGCCGCGGGATTGTGGCACGGCCGGCATTCGGCAGCGCACCGGTCGTGGACGTCATGGGTCGAGCGTGAAAGTGTTGTTGGCCCGGTCCACGTCGGGCAACGCGTCATCCGGATCGAGGGTTGCGCTGCGGATGCGCTTGGCGCCCGCAATCGGCACGTCGAACTGCGTGTGCTGCATCCAGGTTGCCACCGGCACCCGAAGTTCAGTGCTGCTGCCGTCGGTGAAGGTCACCTTGAGCGTCGCCGGCATCGCGAACCGGTCGAGATTGGCGACCGTCACCAACGCGCCCTTGGCGGGATCGTTGCTGATGTATTTCACGCCGGTGACGGCAAGGTCGAGCTTCCAGTTGTGGGCGAACCAGCCGCGCCAGAACCACGACAGGTCCTCGCCCGACGCGCTGTCCATGGTGCGGAAGAAATCGGACGGCGACGGGTGCCTGAACGCCCAGTCGTGCACGTATTGCCTGAAGGCCGCGTCGAAGCGTTCCGGCCCGAGGACCTGCTCGCGCAGCAGCGTGAGGCCGTAGGCGGTCTTGAAATAGGTGATCGGATGCCGGTACTTCTCCTTGATCGCATCGGCGCGCGTCAGGATCGGCGGCGCGGCGGGATCGTCGAACACCTGTTTGACGATGTCCATCGCGGGATCGCCGCTCAGCGGCGCGTATTCGCTGTCCTTCTTCGGGGCGAACTGGCCGCCGTGCGCCTTGCCCCATTCGGCGTGCGCGATCGCGTCGACGAAGGTGTTCATGCCTTCGTCCATCCAGGCGTTGCGACGCTCGTCGCTGCCCACGATCATCGGGAACCACGCGTGCCCGACTTCGTGCACCGCCAGCATGAACAGGCCGTAGCCCTTGGCCTTCCACCAGTCGAACACGATGCCGGGATATTCCATGCCGCCCGCGACGCCGGCTTCGGCGATGGCGTTGGGCCACGGGTATTCGACGCCGGTGTATTTCGAGAAGAACTCCACGGTGTACTTCACGTGCTGGGTGGAATCCTGCCAGCCGTCCTTGCCGATGCTTTCCACCGGGTACGCCGATTGCGCCAGCGCGTGCTTGCCGCTGGGCAGGTCGATGCGCGCGGCATCCCACACGTACGCGGCCGACGCGCCGAACGCGACGTCGCGGGTGTCGTGCATCCTGAAGTGCCAAGTCAGCGTGCCGTTCTGTTTCGGACGACTTCCCCGATCGGTGACTTCGTCGGCGGAGCGGATCACCACGGTCTTGTCCGAGTGGCGCGCCTGCTCGAACCGCTGCAGTTCGGTTTGGGTCAGCACGTCTTCGGGATTCACCAGCTCGCCCGAGCCGACAATGAGCATGTTCGATGGCGCGGTGATTGAATAATCGAAATCACCGTATTCGAGGTAAAACTCGTTGTTGAGGTAGGGCGCGGTATCCCAGCCGCGCAGGTCGTCGTACACGCACATCCGCGGATACCACTGTGCGATTTCGAAGACATCGCCGTTTTTCGTCGCGTACCAGTCGGTGCGGCCGCCGAACCCGCCGGGGATCGTGTAATGCCACGCGATGCGTAGCTGCACCTTGCCGCCGCGTGCAGCGAGGGCCTCGGGCAGGTCGATTCGCATGCGGGTATCACTGACGAGGTAGTGCGCCTTGACGGTTCCCTTGTCGCCGATCACTTCGACCGACGTGATCACGTCGCCTTCGGTGTGCGCATCGAGCTTGGGGGCATGGTCGCGCGTGAAGTTGCCGCGTGCGTCCTTGCGATAGAGATTTTGGTCAAGCTGCAGCCACAGATAGCCGAGCGCCTGCGGGCTGTGGTTGGTGTAGGTGATGGTTTCGGTGCCAGTGATCGTCTTGGCCTGCGGGTCCAGCGTGGCGTGGATCTCGTAGTCTGCGCGGTTCTGCCAATAGTCCGGCCCGGGCTGGCCGTCCGCGGCGCGATAGCGGTTGGTGGCGTACCGGTACTGGAAGGGCGCGAACAGTGCCAGTGGATCGTAGCGGCTCACGGCGGAATGGTCGGCGGCGGTCGGTGCGGCGGACGTGAAGGCGGGAACAAGCAACAGCGCGAGCGCGCAAAACCAGGCGATTTTCATCGGATATCCGTGACAACCAGGGGATCGGCGCAGCGAACAGCGCCAGTGCCCAAAGGATGCCATGCGGCTACCGCGAGGTCACGATGACCAATGGCACGGGTGGCGCGGCCTCAGGACGGCGTGCGGCAGTTCCGTTTCAACCATCATGTCCAGCGCATAGGCCGCGTAGGCCGCAACTGCGGGAGGGCTCGTGACCTTGTAGCGTTTCACACGCAATACGTTGCGCACACCCGTTGGCGGGTGTGGCCATCGATGGCGTGCGCCAGCACATGCCAGTCGCCAGGTTGGCCTTGGCGGATGCCGCGGGCGTCATAGTGCAACTCGCGGGCTTCGGGGCATTGCGCGTTCGGCAGCAACGGGTGGTTGCGAGGTTTGGTCCGCGGCGCCGCTTCCAGGAACACGGTCGCGCCCTGGTCGTCCTAGCGTGTCTCGGACATAGGCGCGCCGGCGAACGTCAGCCGATTGCCCGCGGATGTCAATTCGAGTTGCGGCTGCTTGCCACGGGAATCGAGCTTGAGCGCGAACGTGCCCTGCAGGTATTTGCCCGCGGCCGCGTCCAGCACCCGCAGCGATGGATCGTTGCAGGCCATCAGGGTGGCGGCGAGATTGCCGATGGTCAGCTTGTCGGCGGCGACCGAGTAGCTGGCGTGCATGCGGTTGCAGGTGTTTTGGATCGACACACTCTGGTCGACGAAGTCCAGTTGCAGGGGGTTGCCGGGTCGCGCAAACAGCGCGCCGATGCGCTGGCCGGCCGCGTTGACCGCCCCGGTCAGTTGCCAGTGGTATTGCGTCAGCATGGAGGTGGCATCGGCGGCGGGCGTCACCGTGGTGCTTGCCGGGAGCGGCAGCGCGGATGACGTGGTACCGGAAACGGCCGGTGTGGCGGAATCCGGCGCCAGGGCATCGCTGCCACCGTTCTGCGGCGCCTGCGAGCAGGCGGCAAGCGCAAGGGCGAGCGCGGCGATAAGGGCGGCTTGCATGGCGGCTCCTGCGGTACGCAGTGCCGTGGAGTATGCCGCGAGGCGGCTGAACCGCGTGGGCGCATGCCCCGGCTGCGCGAGCCGGGGCGTGGAACGCCGTCAGCCCTTGTGCTTGGCGAGCCTGAGCCAGGTATCGACCACGGTGTCGGGGTTCAGCGACACCGACTCGATACCCTGGTCCATCAGCCACTCGGCGAGGTCGGCGTGGTCGGATGGGCCCTGGCCGCAGATGCCGACGTACTTGCCCTTGGCGCGCGCGGTCTTGATCGCCATCGACAGCAGTTTTTTCACGGCCGGATTGCGTTCGTCGAACAACCCGGCGACGATCGAGGAGTCGCGATCGAGGCCCAGCGTCAACTGCGTGAGGTCGTTCGAGCCGATCGAGAAACCGTCGAAGACGTCGAGGAATTCGTCCGCCAGCAAGGCGTTGGATGGCACCTCGCACATCATGATGACCTTCAACGCGTCGTTGCCGTCGATGCTTTCGCCTTGCTTCAGCCCGTTGGCCTTCAGCACCTCGATGACTTTCTTGCCTTCGTCGAGTGTGCGGATGAACGGAATCATCACCCACACGTTGTCGAGGCCCATCGCCTCGCGCACCTTCTTCACGGCCTTGCATTCCAGGCCAAAGGCTTCGGCGAAGGACGCATCGACGTAGCGCGAAGCGCCGCGGAACCCGATCATCGGGTTTTCCTCGTGCGGCTCGAACTTGCCGCCGCCCAGCAGGTTGGCGTATTCGTTG
>JAICHS010000169.1 GCA_025924775.1 Rhodanobacteraceae bacterium | reverse complement strand
TAATTCTCGATCGTGCCGATCACGGTACCGGTCGCGAGTTGGAACGGTGGCTCCAGCGGTTGCCAATCGGCCACAATGCGCCAGCCGGGGTCCACGGGAAAACGCCGGATGCCCGTGAAGCCGGTGCGCGTGGCGGCTTCGTTGTCGCGCACCCGCAGACCCTTCCTGTCCCCGCGATCGACCAGGATGAAATGCACGCTGCCGAACGCCACCACGGTCGGCTGCGCGTGGCTGTCATCGATCAGCGTCGCCTGCCGCGACGGTCCGCCATCGATCTGTGCGTCAGCGGCGGCATCCAGTACGATGCGCACCACACCGTCTTCGGTCCACTCGAGCGCACCGAGATGCGGGGGCGCCTTCGCCAGCACCATGTCGTTGTCCGCCGAACTGCCGACACGGTTCGAGCCCGGATGCAACCAGTCCAGCCCGACCAGGCTCAGCCAGCCGTCGGGCGCGGTCAGGCGCCGGATGCGCGCCGCGTGCCAAGCTTCGATTTCCTGCCGATAAGCGTTGTCGATATCCATCATGGCATCCAAGGTGCTTTGCGCTTGTTCGTCATCCCGCAATTACTTGCGCCAGCCATGGCGTTCGCGTTTGCAGTCCCGCAAGCGCAGTCGCCATGCGACATCCGCGACCCGAACCTTTTCAGGGCCTGCGCCGGAATGACGGAGTGAGGGTTGATGGGAGGGCCCCTACCGTCCACGCAAGAACAACTTGTCCAGTTCGGCGACTGAAAGTTGCGTCCAGGTCGGACGGCCATGGTTGCATTGTCCGGAGCGCTCGGTCACTTCCATTTCGCGCAGCAGTGCGTTCATCTCCGGGACCGTCAGGCGCCGGTGCGCGCGCACCGCGCCATGGCACGCCATCGTGGACAGCAGTTCGTTCTGCAGTTCCTCCAGGCGCCGCGAATTGCCGTGCTCGGCAAGTTCCGCCAGTACGTCGCGCGCCAGTTCGGCCACGTTGGCCCCCTCCAGCACGGCCGGGATCCTTCGCACGATGACTTGTCGCGGGCCGCTGCGGTCGAGTTCGAACCCGCAGGCCGCAAGGAACGCCGCGTGCTCCTCGGCGGCCGCCGCCTCGCGTTCGCTGACGGCGATGGCTTCTGGCACCAGCAGCTGCTGCGCACGCACCTGGTGCGCGTCGCGCGCAGCCTTCAGGTGCTCGTACGTGACCCGCTCGTGCGCCGCGTGCATGTCCACCAGCACCAGCCCGTTGGCGTTTTCGGCCAGAATGTAGATGCCCGCAAGCTGCGCCAGCGCGTAACCAAGGGGTGGCGCATTTGCGGCCTCGGCCTGCGGCAGTGCCACGGCCGCGGCAGGCTGCGCGGGGCGCCCGCCCAGCAGTACGGCGTACGGGTCACCGTGCGCTTCGCGCACGCCGAGACCGAACTGACGAAAACCGGGGTCAGGTTCGACTTTCCCCGTTACGGACGCGCGTACCGAGCCCACGGAATGCAAAGTCGAACCCGACCCCGCTTCCAATCCCGCATCTGCTCCGGCGCGCGCACCGGCCACCGCGTCGTGCAAGGCGTGGAACAGGAAGTCATGCACCAGGCGCGCGTCGCGAAAACGTACCTCACGCTTGGCGGGGTGCACGTTGACATCCACGGCCGCCGGGTCGAGTTCCAGGAACAGTACGAAGGCGGGATGCCGCCCGTGGTAGAGCACGTCCGCGTAGGCCTGCCGTACCGCGTGCGCCACGCTCTTGTCGCGCACCAGCCGGCCGTTGACGTGGAAATATTGCTGGTCGGCCTGTCCCCGCGACGCGGTCGGCAACCCGATCCAACCAGCCAGCCGCAGCCCCGCCGCCGCGTGTTCGACGCGCAGGCAATTGCGTGCGAAGGTTTCGCCCAGCAGTTCGCCCACGCGCTGCAGTTGCGCGGTTTCGTCAAGCGCGGGCTTCAACATCCGCACCGGCTTGCCGTTGTGCAACAGCCGGAACTCCACGTCTGGTCGCGCCAGCGCCAACGCCCGCACCAGCTCGTCGATGTGCCCGAATTCGGTCCGCTCGCTGCGCAGGAACTTGCGCCGCGCCGGCACCGCGTGGAACAGGTCGCGCACCTCGATGGTGGTGCCGACGGCGTGCGCGGCCGGTTGCGGCGTGCGCGACCCCGAGGCATCGATACGCGCGGCGTGTGCGTCGTCTGCGCGCCGCGAGGTCATCGTCAGGCGCGACACCGACGCGACCGACGCCAGCGCCTCGCCGCGAAAGCCCATGCTGGCGACACGCGTCAGATCCTCGAAGCTCGCGATCTTGCTGGTTGCATGCGGCGCCAAGGCCAGCGGCAATTCGTCGGCCGCGATGCCGGCGCCGTCATCGCGCACCCGGATCAGGCGCATCCCACCCTGCTCGATTTCGATGTCGATGCGGTGCGCACCGGCATCCAGGCTGTTCTCGGCCAGCTCCTTGACCACCGAGGCCGGACGCTCGATGACCTCGCCAGCGGCGATCTGGTTGATGAGTTCAGGAGCGAGCGGGCGGATGCTGGACATCGTGTGCAGCATAGCGGATGCCGAGGTGCCGATCGCGCGCAAGGCGCGCTCGTGCCACGGCAGCTTCGTCGGAACCGGCCGGCGCGAAGCGCCTGCTCTTTCCATGCCGGCGACCTTTGCGCAGATCAGGTTTGCCCGTTCCCGACGATCCTGTAGCAGGGCACGTACTTGCTGCCCGGCAGCTTCATGCGCTGCTGCGCGGCAAAGCTCTGCAGCAGGTGGTCCAGCGCCTGCATGAACCCGGAGTCGCCGTGGATTTCATAGGGCCCGTGCCGGTCGATCTGGGCCATGCCCTCTTCCTTGACGTTGCCCGCGACGATGCCGGAGAACGCGCGCCGCATGTCGGCGGCCAGTTCGTGCGGTGGCCGCCCGCGGTGCAGGTCCAGCGTGGCCATCGCCGCGTGGGTAGGCTGGAACGGCTGCTGGAACGGCAGGTCGATCGAGATTTCCCAATTGAAGAAAAACGCGTCGTGTTGCTCCACGCGATGGTCGCGCACGGTCTCGACGCCCTGCAGCATCGCGTGCGCCACCGCGACGGGATCGTCCACGATGATCCGGTAGCGCCTGGCGGCGGCCTCACCCAGTACCAGACGGAGGAACTTGTCGATCTGTTCGAAGTACGGCGCCGATTCGGCCGGCCCGGTGAACACCAGCGGGAATGGAATGCCGGCGTTGGCGGGGTTCAACAGGATGCCCAGCAGGTACAGGATTTCCTCGGCGGTGCCGACGCCTCCCGGGAACACCACGAAGCCGTGGCCGACGCGCACGAACGCCTCCAGCCGCTTTTCGATGTCGGGCAGGATCACCAAACTGTTGACGATCGGGTTCGGCGATTCGGCCGCGATGATGCTGGGTTCGGTCAACCCGATGTAACGGTTGTCGTAATGCCGCTGCTTGGCGTGCGCAATGGTCGCGCCCTTCATCGGGCCCTTCATCGCGCCCGGCCCGCAGCCGGTGCAGATGTCCATGCCCCGCAGGCCAAGCTGGTAGCCCACCGTCTTGGTGTAATCGTATTCCTCGCGCGAGATCGAATGTCCGCCCCAGCACACCACGAGGTTGGGGTCGAAGCGTGCGCGCAGCACACGCGCGTTGCGCAAGATGTCGAACACCGCGTGGGTGATGCCGCTGGAATCGTCGAGGTTGAATTCGCCGGCTCGCAGCTTGGTGGATTCATAGACGATGTCGCGCACCACCGCGAACAGCAGCTCGTTGGTGCCGCGGATGATCTTGCCGTCCACGAACGCCTGCGCCGGCGCGTTCCTCAGATCGAGCTTGACGCCGCGATCCTGCTGCAGCACCTGGATGTCGAAGTCGGGGTACTTGTCCAGCATCGCACGGGCACTGTCCTGCAGCGCGCCCGAAGTCAGGACCGCCAGCGAGCAGGACCGCAGCAACGCGTGCAGGCCTGTAGTGGTGGCATCGCGCAGGCGCGCGATCTCGTTGCGCGACAGCACGTCCAGGGTGCCGGCCGGCACGATCTGGGCATTGACGGTTGCGGCCCGCGCGGGGGTTTCCTGAGCGACGTCATTCATGCGCAAAGTCCGTTCGGAGCAACTGTTGTGGAAACCTAAGCCAAGGATGGCCGTTCTGGTGTCTCATGACCAAGGTCGTCAACGTCTGCCTGCAGCGCGCCTCAACCAGGCCGCGATCATGCACGATCGCGCTAACCCGCCTTCAGGTACGCCTCGACCCCACCCAAGATCATCTGCGCGGCCAGCGCAATCAGCAGCATGCCCATCACGCGTTCCATCGCGGCCAGCACGCTTTCGCCCAGCAGCTTGAACAGCCACGTCGAGCCCAGCAGGATCACGGCCGTGGCCAGCCACGCCACCAGCAGCGCCAGGCCCCATTCCACTTCGCGGCCCGGCTGCGCGCTGGTCAGCAGCAGCAACGTCGCCATCGCCGACGGCCCGGCGACGCCGGGAATCGCCAGCGGCACGATGAACGGCTCGCCCGGCCCGGCGGCGCCGAAGATGCCGCCGTCCTTGGGTGGAAACACCATCTTGATGGCGATCAGGAACAACACCACGCCGCCACCGATGCTGATGGCTTCCTGCCGCAGCTGCATCACCGACAGCAATTCGCGCCCACCCAGCAGGAACGCCACCAGCACGCCCAGCGCGATCAGCAGTTCGCGGATCATCACCCAGCGGCGGCGCTTGGGCGGAACATCCTTCAGGATCGACAGGAAAAACGGCACGTTGCCCGGTGCGTCCAGCACCAGGAACAGCGTGATGCACGCCGACACGATGGTCATCTGCTGGTGCACGGATCACCCCTTGGCGCTTGCGGCTTCCCGAAGGTCCAGCAGTTTGCCGCGCACCGCCTTGGCTTCGGCCGACAACAGATAGAGCACGGCCTCGGCCGCCGCCTCGGGCGTGGCGATGGTGGCCGGGTCCTCGCCCGCCCACACGGTACGCCGCAACGCCGTGCGCATCGGCGCCGGCAGCAGCGCGTGCACGCGCATGGGCGTCTCGTCGGTTTCCTCGTGCAGGATCGAGGCCAGGCCCTCGAGGCCTGCCTTGGCGACGCCGTAGGCACCCCAATACGCCCGGTGCATCCGTTCGGGATCGTCCAGCACGAACACCACCGCGCTGTCCTCGCGCGCCAGCAGCAACGGCATGCAGGCCTGGGTCAGAAGGAACGGGGCGGACAAATCGACGTGCAGCGTGCTGACCCAGTCCTCGGGCGACAGCATGGCGAGCGGCATCAAACCCTCGCACTTCACCGCGGCGTGCACCACGCCATCCAGCCGGCCCAGTTGCGTCTTGACCGACTCGGCGAAGGCCTGGTATTCGAGCGGCGTCGCGCCCTGCAAGTCCATCGGTTGCAGCACGGGCTGCGGCGCGTCGGGCAGCGCGGCGATGGCGTCGTACACGGGTTCCAGTGCACGCGCCTTGCGATCGGCCAGCAGCACCGTGGCGCCCGC
>JAICHS010000168.1 GCA_025924775.1 Rhodanobacteraceae bacterium | reverse complement strand
CCCAGCGTGCGGAACCGCACCTGCTTGGGCTGCAGCCGCTCGCCGGGCTCCAGCGGCACGCGCTCGTCGTCGCGCACCAGCAATGCGCCGTTGCGCACGAAGGTCGGGCGTTGTTTCGCGAAATACAGCGGCACCAGTTCAATGCCCTCGCGGCGGATGTACAGCCACACGTCCAGCTCGGTCCAGTCGGAGATCGGGAACACGCGCAGCGTTTCACCCGGCCCCAGGCGCGTGTTGAAAAGGCCCCAGGGCTCGGGACGCTGCTTGCGCGGCTCCCAGCGCTGGCCCGCGCCACGCAGCGAAAACACGCGCTCCTTGGCGCGCGATTGCTCCTCGTCGCGGCGCGCGCCGCCGATGGCGGCGTCGAAACCGTGCTCGGCCAGCGCCTGCTTCAACGCCACGGTCTTCATGGCATACGTGAACTTGGCCGCGCCGTCCACGATGGGGTCGAGGCCCTGGCGCACGCCATCCTGATTGGTGTGCACGATCAGGTCGAGCTGCTTCTCACGCGCCAGCCGATCGCGGAACTCGATGGTTTCGCGAAATTCCCACAGCGTATCCACGTGCATGATCGGCAGCGGCGGCCGGGCGGGATAAAACGCCTTCAGCAGCAAGTGCAGCAACACCGAGGAATCCTTGCCGACCGAATACAACAGCACCGGTTTCCTGCAGGTGGCCACCGCTTCGCGCATGATGCGGATGGATTCCGCCTCGAGCCGGTCGAGGTGGGTGTGCAGGCGGGCAACGTTCATGCGTTCGTGATCCGGGTTCAAACCCCGGCACTGTACCGTGGGCAAATGAAGGATAACGGAATCGCGCGGCCGCGATCCCGCACGGCCCGCTTTTATACTGCCGCGCCATGATGCCGACCCGCGATCCATTGCCTGCACCCGACGCCCGCGCCGACGCGCGGCTCGCCTTCGCGCGGGCGGCCACGGGCGACGCACGCGCCCGCATCGTGGCAGCCTCCGCCGATGCCAGCGCGCGCAGCTACTGGCGCGTCACCTCCGGCGTCGGCGGCATCATCATGGATGCACCGCCCGGCTCGGGCGACCTGGGTGCGTGGCTGGACATCGACGCGCGCCTGCGCGGCGCCGGCCTCAACGCGCCCGAAGTGCGGGCGGCAGATCCGGCGCAGGGATTCCTGCTGCTGTCCGACCTGGGTACGCAGTCGTATCTGTCCGAATTGACCAACGCCAACGCGGACGCGCTGTACGCCGATGCCATGGCCGCGTTGTACACCATTCAGACGCGCGTCGACCCACGCGGCCTGCCGCCGTTCGACCAGGCTTTCGTGCTGCGCGAACTGGAACTGATGCCGACCTGGTTCCTCGGGCGGCACCTCGGCGTCGAAATCGACACCGGCGAGCACGCCGTCATCGCGGCAGCGTTCCGGCTGCTGGCCGACAACGTGACGGGCCAACCACAAACCTTCATGCACCGCGACTTCCACAGCCGCAACCTGATGCGGGTACCGGCGTACAACCCCGGCATCATCGACTTCCAGGACGCGGTGCGGGGGCCGGTCACCTACGATCTGGTTTCGCTGCTGCGCGACTGTTACATCGCGTGGGACGACGCCCGCGTACGTACCTGGGCCGAGTCGCACCGCCGGCGGCTGCTCGATGCGGGCGCGCTCGACCTGGGCGTCGACACTGCGCGCTGGCAGCGCTGGTTTGACCTGACCGGCCTGCAGCGGCACTTGAAGGTGCTCGGCATCTTTTGCCGGCTGTGGTACCGCGACGGCAAGCACCAGTACCTTGCCGACCTGCCGCGCGTGTGGGGCTACGTGCGCGACGTGGCACGCGGTTACCCGGAACTCCACGACCTGCTGACGCTGCTGCAGCGCCGGGTGGGCGCTCGCGATTTGACGGAGCCGGCCGCATGAAGGCCTTGCTGTTCGCGGCCGGTCGCGGCGAGCGCATGCGTCCGCTCACCGACACCACCCCCAAGCCCCTGCTGCGCGCGGGCGGCCGGATGTTGATCGAGTACCACCTGGACAAGCTTGCCGCCGCGGGCATCCGCGACGTGGTGGTCAATACCGCCTGGCTGGCCGAACAATTCCCCGCAGCCCTGGGAGATGGTTCACGCTACGGCCTGCGCATCCGTTACAGCCACGAAGGCCCGGCGCCGCTGGAGACGGGTGGCGGGATGCTGCATGCGTTGCCGCTGCTGGGCACGGCGCCGTTCCTCGCGATCAGCGCCGACATCGTCACCGATTTCGACTACGCGCGGCTGCCGACCGAACCCGATGGCCTGGCGCATCTGGTGATGGTGCCGAATCCGGACTTCCATCCCGGCGGCGACTTCTGGCTGGAGGGTCGACGGTTCAACGACGCCGGCCTTGGTGAACACCTGACGTTCGGCAACATCGGCGTGTACCGCCCGGAACTGGTGGCGGGCGAGGCACCCGGGATCTTCAAGCTCGCGCCGCTGCTGGCGCGTGCCATCCGCGCCGGCCGGCTCCGGGGCGAACGCTACGACGGGTACTGGCGCAACCTCGGAACGCCGGCGCAACTGACCGCGCTTGACCGCGCGCTGTCCACGCGGTCGTAGCCGCGCGGCACCGACTATCCGCGCAGCAGCTCGCGCAGGAACGGAATCGTGATGCGCCGCTGCGCCGCCAGCGACGCGCGATCCACGCGTTGCAGCAGCGCCACCAGCGACGCCGGATCGCGCGGCTGGCGCGCGAACCACCAATCCAGCACTTCGTCGTCGAGCCGCAGGCCGCGGCGCCCCGCCAGCAGGCGCAACATCGCGCGCCGGCCGGCGTCGTCCAGCGGGCGCAACGCGTACTGGGTGCACATCGACAGGCGCGACACCAGGTCCGGCAATCCGAGCCCGAGTTCGGACGGCGACGCCGTGGCCGCAAACAACATCCGCGCGCCTGCATTTTTTGCGCGGTTGTAGAGGTCGAACAACGCGCGTTCGGCCTCACGCTCGCCCGCGGCCAACTGCACGCCGTCGATCGCAAGCAGGCCCTCGGGGCGGATGTCCGCGATGGCGCTGCCCCGCGCCGCAGGCAGCTGCGCCAGCGACACGTAGCGCGCCCGCTGGCCGGCTTCCAGCACGGCGCGGCAGGCACCGATCAACAGATGACTCTTGCCGGTACCCACCGGGCCATGCAGGTACAGCCACGCGTCACCCACGCCGCGCACGGCGTCGGTCACGCCCTGCAGCGCGGCGACGTTGCCGCCGGGCCAGAATGCGTCGAGGCGCTGGTGCGGCGGCCAGCGCAGGTCAAGCGCGAACTGCCGGATCATGGCTCGGGCGGTGGCTGCGGCGGCTCCGGCGGTGCCTGCTCCACCGGCTGTCCCGATTTCGTCACGATCTTCGGCAGCCCCGCCCCCGCGTACAGCGGGCTGGCCTGGTAACGCTCGCGCAGGAAACGCAGCAAGACCATCGCGATCGAAGCCAACGGCAAGGCCAGCAGCACGCCGATGAACCCGAACAATTCACCAAAGGCCAGCACCGCGAAGATCACCGCCACCGGGTGCAGCCCGATGCGGTCGCCCACCAGCTTGGGCACCAGGACGTAGCTTTCCAGCAGGTTGCCGATGCCGAACACCACCAGCACCAATATCAGGTGATACGCGTCGTGGAACTGCACCAGCACCGCGATGATGCTGGCCACGATGCCGATGATGAACCCGAGGTACGGCACGAAACTGACCAGGCCCGCGATCATGCCGATCAGCGGACCGACGTCCAGCCCGACCAGCTTCAGGGCCAGCGCGTAGAAAATCGCCAATCCCAGCATCACCAGCAGCTGGCCGCGCACGAACGCGCCGAGCACGCTGTCGGTCTCGCGCGCCAGCCTCCGGATGGTCGGCTGCGCCCCACGCGGCAGCAACCCGTCAACGTGCGCGACCAGCTGGTCCCAGTCGCGCAGCAGGTAGAACGTCACCACCGGCACCAGCACCACCGCGACGGCGACGCCAACCAGCGCCAGGCCCGAGCGGGTCGCGTAGCCGAGCAGCGTGGCCGCGATGCCCCCCACGGTACCCAGGTGTTCGCGCACCCGCGCGATCAGGGTGGTCACATCGAATTCGCTGGCGGGAATGTGCAGCTTCTGCTCCAGCCACGGCACCGCCACGTGCGTGAACCATTCGGCATACGCGGGCAACGCGGCCACGAAACGCATGATCTGGCGTTGCACCAGGGGCACCAGCAGCACCAGCACCAGCGCCAGGACCAACAGCATCACCAGGAACACGATGCTGGCGGCCAGGCCGCGCCCCAGGCGCAGGCGCTCCAGCCGATCGACCAGCGGATCGCCCAGGTAGGCAAACACGCCCGCCAGCATGAACGGCATCAGGATGGGTGACAGCAGCCATACCAGCCAACCGATCGCGGCCACGATCAGCAACCACTGCCAGCGCTGGAGGTTGGTCATGTCGATGCCTCTCCGTGCTTGAGTTCGCGCCGGGCCCGGCAGCCCCAGCGCACGATGTAATCGAGGCCACTGGCGGCGGTGCATACCGCGACGCTCCATACCGGGACCAGCATCGGGGCATGCCAGTCGAATGCGCGGTCGGCGAGGACCCACAACACGAAACCGATCTGCACCACCGTGGTGGTTTTCGACAGCCAGCTGGGGTGCGCCTCGAAGTGGCGGAACACGCGATGCCACGCCAACGCGCCCACGGAGATGACCAGATCGCGCGCCACCACCAACGCCACCAGCCAGCGCGGCACCTCGGCGAGCCAGCCCAGCACCAGCAGGCAACCCACCAGCATCAGCTTGTCGGCAACCGGATCGAGCATGGAGCCCAGCCGGCTTTGCCAATGGAACCGCCGTGCCAGGTAGCCGTCCACGCCATCCGAGACACCGGCGACCACCGCGATCGCCAGCGCCGCCTCGTAGCGGGCCAGCAGGATCGCCGCCAGCAGCGGCGCGACCAGCACGATACGCAGCGCCGAGATGAGGTTGGGCAGGTGTCGCAGCGGGCTGGCCGCCGCATTCGTCGTGGGGAGTGTCCCGGTCACGGAGACCCTGCGCTCACGGAATCCAATGCAACGAAGCATCCGCGCCTGCATGCGCCTGCACGGCCTGCGCCAAATGGCCATTGGGCGCTTCCAGCGCCGCCACCACCGTCGCCAGCGGCGCGTTGTAGTCAACCTGCAGCAGCACGCCGTCCGCATCGGCGGCCACGGGAACCACCTTGTCCAGCTGCGCATCGCCGCGCAACAGCGCCAGCAGGCTGGCGAACGCATGGCTGCTGTCGATGCCGCCTACCCACAAAGTGCCGCTGCCGCGGGTGGCGGCGCCGGCGGGGCTGACGGCGGCCTGGCCCGCCGCAGCGCCGGTCGAAGCCGTGGCGCCGGGCGCCGCTGGCGAGGCGCCACCGCCTTGCGCGGTCAACCGGCCCACCGAGCCGGGGTCGAAATCCACCTGCAACTCCAACCCGGCGCCGGACGCCGCGCGCCGGTAGTGGTAATTGCGCACATAACCGGACGCGT
>JAICHS010000167.1 GCA_025924775.1 Rhodanobacteraceae bacterium | reverse complement strand
TCCGCCAGCGCATCGGACAGTTCGGAGGTGCGCTGTGCGACGCGCCGCTCGAGCGTCTCGTTCACGCCGACCAGCGCCTGCTCGGCGCGCTTGTAGTCGGTGACGTCGCTGTAGGTGGTGACATAGCCGCCATCGCGCAACGCGCGGCCGCGCATCTCGATCACTGCGCCGTCGGGCCGCAGGTGCTGGAAGACGTGCGGCGACCCCGCGCGCAAGTGTTCAACCCGCCGCGCCACCAGCGTCGCGACGTCGCCGGGGCCGCACTCGCCACGCGCGGCATTCCAGCCGATCAGCTCCGACACCGGCACGCCGACGTGCACCATGCCTTCGGGATAATCGAACAGTTCCAGGTAGCGCTGGTTCCACGCGACCATCCGCAGGTCCCCGTCGATCACGCTGATGCCCTGCGTGACGTTGCCCAGGATCGTCCACAACAGGTCGCGATTGAAGCGCACCTCCTGCGACGCCTCGTCCAGCAGCGCCATCGCCTCGGCCACGTCCAGCCCGCCGCCGGAAAGCGCGCTCACCAGGATCCGGTGCGCGTTGGCCGCGCCCACGCCCGAGGCCAGCAGGCGCTCGGTGTATTGCACCAGCGCGCGGTCGGCCTTCTCGGTCGGCTGCAGCGCACGGCCGTGTTGCACCGCGTAATCGGCGAAGGCGCGCGCGCTGACGTCCCGGCCGATGATGCGCTCGGCCAGCGTGCGCAGGTCGGCCACCGCGACGCGACCGCGCCAACCCCCAGCCGAACCGCCGCGCACGGGGTCGACATCGAGAAACGCCGCCGCCGCCAGGCGCTCGTGCAGGCTCGGCGGGAAGCGCAGCGAGAAGAACACCATGCCACCGACATTCATCAGCAGCGACCAAAACGTCCCGTGCAATATCGGGCCCCAACCACTGAGCCCGAACAGCGCCTGCGGCCGCAGCCACGCCCACCCGAACAATCCGTGTTGCAGCCAGCCCCCCGAGTGCACCAGGGTCGGCAGCAGCAGGGTGTACACCCACACGCTGAATCCGCCGGCCAGGCCGATCATCACGCCGCGGCGGCTGGCGCCACGCCAGTACAGTGCTGCGATCAGCGCGGGCGCAAACTGCACCACCGCCGCGAACGCCAGCAGTCCCATCGCGGCGAGGTGTTCGGAGCCCACGGCGACGCGCGAATAGGCGTAGGCAGCCAGCGCCAGCACCACGATCGCGCCGCGCCGCACGCCGATCACCAGCCGCGACAGATCGCCGCGTTCACCCAGCCGCAGCGAGCGCATGCGCAGCAGCGCCGGCATCACCAGGTCGTTGCTGATCATGGTGGACAAGGCCACCGATGCCACGATCACCATCCCGGTAGCCGCGGAAAACCCGCCGATGAAGGCCAGCAGCGCCATGCCGGTATTGCCATAGGCAGCCGGCAGCGCCAGGACCCAGGCATCAGCCGGGCTCGCCTGCACCCGCGGAATCAGTGCGCCGGTGGCGACGATCGGCAACACCGCAAGGATGATGATCAGCATGTAGGCGGGATACAGCCAGCGCGCGTGCCGCAGGTCGGCAACATCCTCGCACTCGACCATCCCGACCTGGAACTGCCGTGGCAGGCAGAACATCGCGCACACGGCCAGCAGGGTCTGGGCCAGAAACTCCTGCGGCAGGCCATGCCGAAACTCGGCAACCGGCCGCTGCAGCGTCGCGGCCAGGCCCGGGCCGTGCCACAACGCGAACGCGGCCACGGCCACGAACACCAGCAGCTTGACCGTCGATTCCAGCGCGATCGCCAGCACCAGGCCGTGGTGGTGGCCGGACGCATCCGCGTTGTGCGTCGCGAACAGGATCGCAAACGCCGCCATCAACACCGCACACCACAGCGCGATGTCGATGTGCTCGTGGCCGGCATGGGCGTGCCCGAACACGCCGAGCACGTCGAACGACATCGCGACGGCCTTGAACTGCAGCGCGACATACGGCACCACGGCAATCACCGCGATCAGCGCCACCAGCGCCGCGAGCCCGCGCGACTTGCCGTAGCGCGCGCCGATGAAATCCGCGATCGACGTGAGTTTGCGCCGCCGCGCCACCTGCGCCAGGCGTCGCAGGAACCCCGCGCCGAACACGAACAGCAACAGCGGCCCCAGGTAGATCGGCAGATACGCAATCCCGTTGCGGGCCGCCGTGCCGACCGCGCCATAGAAAGTCCACGACGAGCAATAGACCGCCAGCGCGAGGCCGTACACGATCGGGCGCAGGCGCGGCGCGCGCGGGTACAACGAGGTCCGGTCGCCCATGTAGGCAACCACGAACAGCAGCCCGACGTAGGCCACCGCCAGCAGCAGCAGTACCCAGTCCCGGACCAATGCCTGCCCTCCCCGGTCGCGCCTGAAACCAAGGCGGTAGTATGCCCCCCGCGCCGGTCGCGCGGCAGCCGGCCCGGAACGCGCGCGTACGCCGCGCGACACGACTGCTAGAATCGGGCACGCCGCACCGTCGAGGACCGCGCCGTGCTTCACTCGCGCCAAAGCGCGGCCGCGCCGGCTCCGTTCGACGCCCGCGCACTTGCCATCACGATCGCTTGGCTACGCCCCGGCGCCGCGCTGGGCCAGCTGCTCGCCATCGGCGCCGCGATCGCGTGGCTGCGCATCACGTTGCCACTGGCCCCGCTGCTGGCCGGCATCGCGCTGATGGCACTGGCTACACCGCTGGCATTCTGGCGGCTGCACGACGCACGCCCCGTGGGCGAGTTCGAAGCCATCGGCCACGTGGCATTCGACGTCGTGCTGCTGGCGTGGCCCCTGTACTTCACGGGTGGCGCCAGCAACCCCTTCATCACCCTGCTGCTGATACCGGTGGCGCTGTCCGCCGCCGCGCTGTCGGTGCGTGGTACCGCGATGGTGGTGGCGCTGACCGCGACACTGTATGCCGTGCTGATCTTCAGGCACGTGGCGTTGCCCGACATCTCCGTGCACGGCGGCCAGGGTTTCGGCCTGCACCTGACCGGTATGGCCATCAACTTCGGCATCTCCATCCTGCTGCTGGCGGTGTTGATCGGCCGCATGCGCGCGGCGTTGAATTCCCAGCGCGAGGCCACGCAGCACCTGCGCGAACGCCTGACCCGCGACGAAGGCATCCTGGCCATTGCGACCCAGGCCGCAGATGCCGCGCACCAGCTCAACACGCCGCTGTCCACCCTGCGCACGCTGCTGCCCGAACTCGAACGCGGCCGCGAGGCCGACCCGGCGCTGCGCGAGGACGTCCGCGTGATGACGGGCGAAGTCGAGCGCTGCCGCACGATCCTGCGCGGGATGGTCGAATACGGCCGGCAACAGCTGGCGGGCACCACGCAGGCCACCACCCTCGGCGATTACGTGGACGCCAGCGCCGACCGCTTCCGCCTGCTGCGCCCCGAGGCCGCGCTCGCGGTGACGGTGGCGCCACCGCAGCGCAGCCAGCGCATCGAAGTCCAGCCCGGCCTCGCCCACGCCCTGCTCAACCTGATGCAGAACGCGCTGGACGCGTCGCGCCAGAACGCTTCGTCCAGCGTGACGCTGGCGGCGGGCCTGCGCGATGGCAAGCTCGAATTCATCATCGGCGACCGTGGCAACGGCCTGCCGGACGGACGCCTCGGCGAGGCGGTGGCCGCGCCCAGCGCCAAGCCGGACGGGTTGGGCATCGGCCTGTCGCTGGCGCGCTCGGCGGTCGAGCGCATGCACGGCGAACTCACCGCCACCAGTGACGCGCGCGGAACGCGCGTCAGCATCCGCCTGCCCGTTGCCGCGGGCAGCCCGGCATGAACGCCGAGCCCCACCACGGCACGTTGCTGCTGGTGGAAGACGACGCCGTCTTTTCCAGCGTGATGGGTCGCGCGCTGCGCCGCCGCGGGTTCGAGGTGGTGGTTGCCGCGGGCGTGGACGCCGCGCTGGCACAGGCGCGGCAAACCGCTCCGCGCTACGCCGTCGTGGACTTGAAGCTGGGCGGCGACAACGGCCTCGAGCTGATTCCCGTGCTGCGCCGGGGCTGGCCCGGCATGCGCATTCTGCTGCTGACGGGTTATGCCTCGATCGCCACCGCGGTCGAAGCGATCAAGCGCGGCGCCGACGACTATCTCGCCAAGCCCGTGGACGCCGACGCCGTGGCGCGCAGCCTGCTGGATGCCACGGCCGATGTTGCAGCCAACACAGCCGACGCGGAGGTTGCCGACACACCCCTGCAATTGCGCCGCCTGGAGTGGGAGCACATCCAGCGCACCCTGCTCGAATGCGGCGGCAACATCTCCGAAACGGCGCGTCGGCTTGGCATGCATCGCCGCACGCTGCAACGCAAACTGGAAAAACACCCGGTGTGCGAGCGCTCCGAAGACTGAGGCCGCGACAATTTGTCGCATTGCCGAATGCGGCAGCCTGGCTACCCTGAGTGCGTCACTTTCACGGGGAGTCAGTGTTGTCACGCGTGACACTTGCATGCGTTTGCGCGCTGGCAACGCTGGCCGTGTCAGCCTTGCCGAAGCATCGCCATCCGACGCGCCATCGGCGCCCGCCACGCTGGGCACCGTCACGGTCACGGCCAGCCTGAACCAGACGTCGACGCAGGACGTGCCGCTGCGCACCACGGTCGTCACGCGTGAGGACATCGAGCAATCACCGGCGCAAACGCTGGACCAGTTGCTGCGGACCATCCCGGGCTTCGACTTTACGGGCGTCCCCGCCGCGATTTCCGATCCGACCGGCCTACAGACCCGGATGCACGGCCTTGGCAACGCCAAGGTACTGGTGTTGGATGGCGTCCCGCTGATCGATCCGCTTTACCTCACCACGCAGTTCTACAAGGTGCCGCTGTCCGGTTCGGCTGCGCAACTGCAAGCCATCATGCCGTGTTGAACGTGCGCGCCACCAGCGCGCGCACCCGCACATGCGACCGCGCCCGCCGAACGGCGGGCGCATGGACCGATAGAGGGCCCGCCAGATTCGCGCTTACGGCCGCCGCGCCAGCTCCGGGTTTTCCCGGGTCACCGGCATCAGGTCCTTCTTGGAGACGCCCAGCCACAACAGCATCGGGCTGGCGAAGAAGATGGACGACAGCGTACCGACCAGGATGCCGATCAGCATGGTGATCGCGAAGCCATGCACCGCCGGACCGCCGAACAGCCACAGCGACGCCATCGTGATCGCGGTGAACACCGAGGTGATGATGGTACGCGACAGGGTGTTGTTGATGGCGCGGTTGAGGATCTGCGGCGTGTCGGCCTTGCGGGTCAGGCGAAACAGTTCGCGCACGCGGTCGAACACCACCACCTTGTCGTTGATGGAGTAGCCGACCACCGCGAGGATGGACGCCAGCACGGTCATGTCGAACTCGCGCTGCACCAGTGCAATGATGCCGACCGTGATCACGGTATCGTGGATTTCACTGGCCACCGCCGCGATCGCGAAACGCTTCTCGAAGCGCATGCCCAAGTACAGCATGATGCCGATGATGACCACGATCACCGCGTAGACACCGCTGGTCTTCAGTTCCTGCCCGACC
>JAICHS010000166.1 GCA_025924775.1 Rhodanobacteraceae bacterium | reverse complement strand
GTCAGCTGGTCCACCTGCGCCTTGGTTTCCTGGATGCAGGTGACGTCGGCGTGCTGCGCGGCCAGCCACTCGAAGAAGCCCTTGCGCGCAGCGGAACGGATGCCGTTGGCATTGAACGAGATGATTTTCACAAATGCGGGGGAATCGGAATGCGGGAATCGGGAATCCTAAAGCAAAAGCACCGGCATCGCTGACAATCACGAACCGGCGGATCGCGGTGCCGGTGCCCTGGATTCGCGTATCATCCGGCCCTCGTATCTCGAAACCCGAATCCGCATTCCCGTGTTGCAACCCCACCAGCAGGCTTTTCTCGATACCGCGCTCGGCCGCGGCGTACTGCGTTTCGGCGACTTCACCCTGAAATCCGGACGCCACAGCCCGTACTTCTTCAACATGGGTCGCATCGATTCCGGCGCGGCGCTGGCCGAAGTCGGCGCGGCCTACGCAGCCACCATAGCGACCAGCGGCATTGCCTTCGACATGCTGTTCGGCCCCGCGTACAAGGGCATTCCGTTGGCGGCCGCAACCGCCATCGCGCTGGCGCGCGGCCACGGCCGCGACGTACCCTGGGCCTACAACCGCAAGGAAGCCAAGGACCATGGCGAGGGTGGTGCGCTGGTCGGCGCGCCGCTCGCGGGCCGGGTGCTGATCGTGGACGACGTGATCACCGCGGGTACCGCGGTACGCGAGTCGCTGGGCTTGATTGGCGGCGCCGGCGCAAAGGTTGCCGGGGTACTGGTGGCGCTCGACCGCCAGGAACGCGGGCAGGGCACGCTTTCGGCGACCCAGGAACTTGCGCGCGAACAAGGCGTGCCGACCCTCGCCATCGTCAGCCTGGCCGACCTGCTGGAATACGCCGACAGCCGCGCCGACCTGGCGGGCCAGCGTGGCCGCCTCGAAGCCTACCGCGCGCGCTACGGCGCGACCTGAGCTGAGAGGTCACGCGTCGGCCCGTAATTTGCATGGACCGCGATCTATACTGCAGTTTCTGACCGGAGCCGCACATGCGTCGGATTGCACCGAGCCTGTTGTCCATGGCCTTGCTGGCCATCTGCGTGGCGCTGCCCGCGGCCGGCGCGACCAACAATGCGTCCGCCACGCATTACCGCTGGCGGGATACCGCGGGCGTCGTGCATTTCAGCGACACCATTCCGGCTTCGGCGCTGGCCGGTGGCTACGACATCGTCAACAACGACGGGCGGGTCGTGCGCCACATTGCGCGTGAGTTGACCCCGACCGAACGCCAGGCTGCCGCGGCCACCGCGGCGCGCGAGGCAGCGGCCAGGCGCGCCATCCAGCAGCGGAGCCTGGAAGATACCCAGATGCTGTCGGCCTATCCTTCCGACAAGGATCTCGAACAATCGCAGCAGGCGCAGCTGCAACAGATCCGTACCGACATCGCCACCTTGCAGACCAACCTGCGCAGCCAGGAGGATTCCCTGACCGACCTGCTGGCGCACGCCGCGGACCTGGAACACGCGGGCAAGCCGATTCCGCCCACGGTCAACAAGCGCATCGCCGAACAGCGCGCCACTGTCAACGGCGAACGCAACGCGCTGGCGCAACGACGCACGGATCTGGCCAACAGCCAGGCCAAGTTCACCGCTCAGTTGCAGCGCTATCGCGCCTTGCGCGCCAAGTACCAGAACGGCGATCCGCAGCAGCAGTAGTCGGCCTTTGCGCCGGCCTACGCCGCGGCGCGCGCGGCTTCGATGTACCCGGAAAGGGCGCGCAGCGAGCCGAACACCCGGCGGTTGTCAGGATTGTCGGAGCGCAACTGGACGTCATAACGTTTGGAGACGGCCAGCGCCAGTTCCAGCGCGTCGATGGAATCCAAACCCAGGTCGCCGCCGAACAGCGGCGCTTCCGGATCGATGTTTTCCGGCGCCACCTGCTCGAGGCCGAGGCTGTCAACGATCAACTTCGCCAGTTCCTGCTCCGCAGGGGTCTGCCGGGTCATGCTGCGTAGCTCCAACGTCACGCCGAATCAGCCGGTTAGTGTAGCATGGCGGGTTTGGATCAAGACGTTTCGGAAGGTTCGGCCCATGTACCCACGCAGCAGGGACGCCACCGCATGAACCCGGTCGAACCGTCCGCGCTGCGGGTGACCTATCGCCACGAGGCGGTCACCACGCTGCTCGACCCACCCGGCACGCTTGCCGTGTTCGGTTTCGCCGACGCCGCCACCGCCACCGATCCGGACGATGCCCGCTACCTGCGGGTCGTACAGTCCGCGCTGGACCCGGCGGCGCCCAGCGAGTGCTGGCTGACCGACGCCATGGTCAGCCACGGCCGCGAAGGCGACTTGCGCTGGTCGCGTGGTGGCGGCTGGCAATTCGTCGCGATTGAGGTGGACGAGTGCGGGCCGGACGACATCGAGGCCGCATGCACCCACGCCTACGACCGCCTGCTGGCGCACGTGGCGGCGAGTCCGGAGCATCACCTGCTGCGGATCTGGAATTATCTGGAAGCCATCAACGCCGGTGCGGGCGATAGCGAGCGCTACCGGCGGTTCTGCGATGCGCGCGCGCGCAGCATGGCCGCCCACGGCCTCACGCGCTTTCCCGCGGCGACGGCCATTGGCCACCGCGGACCGCAACGGCGGCTGCAGGTGTACGCCCTGTGCGGCCAACACGACGGCACCGCGCTGGAAAACCCCCGCCAGGTCAGCGCATGGGCCTACCCGCGCCAATACGGCCCGACCGCACCCAGTTTTGCGCGCGCGATGCTGCTGCCGCGGGGCGGTCTCGCGATTTCCGGCACCGCGGCCGTGATCGGCCACGCGTCAAGCCACGCCGGCAACGTCACCGCACAGGCCGGCGAGGCCATCGCCAACCTGCGCGCCTTGCTGGAACGGGCCTCGCTGCCGCCCTTTGATGGCTCGTCTCCGCTCAAGGTCTACGTCCGCCACCCGGAAGACGCCGAAGCGGTGCGCGGCGTGCTGGACCGGCAACTGGGCCCGTCGGTGCCGCGCCTGCTGCTGCAGGGCGACATCTGCCGCAGCGAGCTGCTGGTCGAAATCGACGGCTGGCGGTTTGCCGCCTGACGGCGTTACGCGTCCTTCTTCTTGCCGGGCCGCCGCCAGCCACGAATGGTGCTCTGGCGGCTGCGCGCCACGGTCAGCTCGCCCGCCGGCGCCTGCCCGGCAATGGTTGACCCCGCACCGATCGTGGCCCCATCGCCCACCTTCACCGGCGCAACCAGCGAGGTGTTGGAACCAATGAACGCCTCATTGCCGATCTCGGTGACGTGTTTGTTCACGCCGTCGTAGTTGCAGGTGATGGTGCCGGCGCCGATGTTGACGTGGGTACCGATGCGGGCATCGCCGAGATAGGTGAGGTGGTTGGCCTTGCTGCCCTCGCCCAGCTTGGCCTTCTTGATTTCCACGAAGTTGCCCACGTGCACGCCGGCGGCCAGTTCCGTGCCGGGGCGCAGCCGCGCGAACGGGCCGATCCGGCAGGCACCGTAAGTCGTCACGCCCTCGAGGTCGCAGTGCGCGAACACCTCGGTACCGGCGGCAAGATTGACGTCGCGCAGTCGGCAGAAGGGCCCGATCTTCACGCCTTCGCCCAGGGTGACGCCGCCTTCCAGGATCACGTCCGCGTCGATTTCGACGTCGCGCCCGTGGCTGAAATGGCCGCGCAGGTCGAAGCGTGCCGGGTCCGCCAGCCGCACGCCTTCCTGCAACAGCCGCTCGGCGTCGCGGTGGCGCAAGACCGCCGTCAATTCGGCAAGCTGGGCTGCGTCATTGGCGCCAAATGCCTCGGCGGTATTGGCGGTCACCACCACGTCGGCCGGCGCGCCCGCCGTGGCCGCCAACCCGAATACGTCGGTCAGGTACAACTCGCCTTGGCGGTTGTCCGCCGAAAGCCGATCAACCCAGCCGCGCAGCGGGCGTGATTCCGCGAACACGACGCCGGTATTGACGATGTGGACCGCGCGTTGCGCGTCGTCGCTGTCGTGCTCCTCGACGATCGCGCGCACCCGCCCCAGGCCATCCCGCAGCACCCGGCCGTAACCCGAGGGATCATCCAGTTCGGCCGCCAGCACGGCAAGTTCCGCGTGCGTCGCAATCAGCTCGGCCAGGGTTTCGGCGCGCAGCAATGGCACGTCGCCATACAACACCAGGATCCGGGTCGGGTCCGGTATGTCGTGCAGCGCCAACCGTACCGCGTGACCGGTGCCGCGCTGTTCGGACTGGTGCACCCAGTGGATGTCGGTGTCGCGCGCAAACGCGGTGCGCACCGTCTCGCCGCGATGGCCGTACACCACGTGCAGGCCCTCCGGCCGCAACGCGCGCGCCGTGTCCAGCACGTGCGCCAGCATCGGCCGTCCGGCCAGCGGCATCAGTACCTTGGGCAACAGCGACTTCATGCGCTTGCCCTCGCCGGCGGCGAGGACGATCACGTGCAGGGGATCAGCCATGGCGGTTCTCTGGTTGCGGTCGCGCAACATTGGCGCAACCTGGCCCGCGCGGCAAGTGGCGAGGCGAGTGATCGACCCGCGGAAACCACCAACGAAAACGCCGGCCAGTGGCCGGCGCTTCGGGGTTGGTGTACGGCCCGCGACGTCAGTGCTGCAGGTTGCGGCGCAGCCGCTCCAGCGCCTGCAACTGCGCCACGGCTTGCGTCAGCTGTTCCTGGGCCTGCTCCACGGTCTTGGCATCGCCACGGTTCTCGAGCACGCGTTCGGCTTCTTCCTTGGCACGCTTGACCGCAGCCTCGTCGATTTCGTCGGCACGCAAGGCGGTATCGGCCAACACCGTGACCACGTCCGGCTGGACCTCCAGGATGCCGCCGGAAACGTAATACGACTGGCGTTTGCCGTCCTCGCCGATCACTTCGACCTGGCCCGGCTTGAGGCGCGTCAACAGGGGCTCGTGGCGCGGCGCGATGCCCAACTCGCCCGCTTCGCCGGTGGCAATGACCAGCGTCGCGTCGCCGTGGAAGATGTTGGCTTCGGCGCTGACGATGTCGCAGTGGATGGTGGTGGCCATGGGATGCGCTTACGCTGCCTGCTTGTCTTTCTCGAGCATCGCCTCGCCCTTCTTGATGGCGTCCTCGATGCCGCCGACCATGTAGAACGCCTGCTCGGGCAGGTGGTCGACTTCACCTTCGACGATCATCTTGAACGCGCGGATGGTTTCCTTCAGCGGTACGTACTTGCCCGGCGAGCCGGTGAACACTTCGGCCACGTGGAAGGGCTGCGAGAAGAAACGCTCGCACTTGCGCGCGCGGTATACGGCACGCTTGTCTTCCTCGGAGAGTTCGTCCATGCCGAGGATCGCGATGATGTCCTTCAGTTCCTTGTAGCGCTGCAGGGTGCCCTGCACCTTGCGCGCAACGTCGTAGTGTTCCTGGCCGATCACCAGCGGATCGAGCTGGCGCGAGGTGGAGGACAACGGATCGACCGCGGGATAGATGCCCAGGGACGCGATGTCGCGCGACAACGCCACGGTCGAATCCAGGTGCGCGAAGGTGGTCGCGGGCGACGGGTCGGTGTAGTCGTCGG
>JAICHS010000165.1 GCA_025924775.1 Rhodanobacteraceae bacterium | reverse complement strand
GATCGTGCCGCGGGCGAACGCGCCGAAAAAATCGGCGCGTGTGGGCGACATGGAGGTGATCGGCGTGGAGCGGCTGGGCGAGGCGATAGACGCCTGCGGGTAGGCGTCAGGTCGGCGGCAATGCGGTGAAGTCCGGCAGTCGTTCAGCGCGCGCGGCAAAGCCGGCGAACGCCGGGTAGTCGCGCGCAGACACGATCTTCGCGGCGACGATCTGGGTGAACGTCCATGCCACGCCGACGCTGATGTCGGCCTGCGAGGGGGTATGGCCGCACAGCCAACGGTCGGTGGGCACCGCGGCCGAGGCCTCGTTGAGCAGCGCGCAGGCGTCGCGCAGTTGCCCTTGCACGCGTTGCAGCCACGCTGCATCCTGAAGGTTCGGCGCGCGATTGAGTTCGTAAAACTGCTGCACCGCCTTTTCGCACACCACCAGGGCCCGTCCGGTCAGTTGCAGTGCCTGGCGGCGCGCGTCGGGCTCGGACGGCATCAGGCTGCGTCCGGCCAGCGTTTCCGCGTAGTCGATGATCAGCGTGGAGTCGACCAGTACGCTGCCATCGTCGCAGACCAGCGTCGGGGCCTTGACCAGCGGATTGACCTTGTGGAACGTGTCGAAATCGCGGAACACCGAGAGTGGATGATGTTCGAAGGGAAGGCCGAGCATCCGCAGCGAAATCGCGGTCCGACGCACGTAGGGCGAATCAAGCATACCGATCAGTTGCATGGAACCTCCGTCAGTCGGGTGCCAGTCCGACAAGTGTGGCGGTATCCCGGCCCACCCGCAGCACCGAACCCTGCTGGTACCAGTCGCCCAGCACGATGCGCTGGGCGGGCTTGCCGTCCAGCTCGAAATCGTGGATGGCCGGCCGGTGGGTGTGGCCGTGGACCATCCGCGTGACGCCGGCGCGGCGCAGCGCGGTGTCCACGGCATCTTGATTGACGTCCATGATTGCCATGTCGGTTTGTGCCGTGTGCGCGCGGCTGGCGTCGCGCGCCTGCGCCGCGAACGCACGGCGTTCGACCAGGGGGCGGGCAAGGAACGCGGCCTGCCAGGCGGGGTCGCGCACCTGCCGGCGGAACGCGAGGTACGCCGCGTCGTCGGTGCACAGCACGTCGCCGTGCAGGACCAGTGTGGGCGTGCCGTACAGGTCGATGACGGCGCCGTCTTCAAGCATGGCCATGCCGCAGCGGCGCGCGTAGGCGTCACCCACCAGGAAATCGCGGTTGCCGACGATGAAGCGCACCGGCACGCCGGCTGCGGCGACGCCGTGCAATGCTGCCGCCACGCGCGCGTTCAGCGCCGCATCGTCGTCATCGCCCACGTAGGCCTCGAACAGATCGCCCAGGACGTACAGCGCGTCGGCCTGGCGCGCCTCGCCGGCGCAGAAGCGCTCGAAGTCGGCGACGATGTGCGGGCGCGCATCGTCCAGGTGCAGGTCGGAGACGAACAGCGTCGTGGCTGCGTCAGTGCTGTGCACCGGGCTTCTTCTTCGCGGGCGGCGCGGACGCGGGCACCTGGCCGGTAATGGGCGACACCGGCTCCGCCGTCGGGTGCGCGGCCTCGCCGATCAGCTTGGCGCTTTCGATCACGACCAACGGGCGCGGCACGTCGCCGATGAAGGGGCCTTGCGGGCCGGTCGGCAGGTTGTCGATCTTGTCCACCACGTCCATGCCCTTGACGACCTTGCCGAACACCGCGAAGCCCCAGGTCCAGCCACTCTGGTTGCCGACGTAATCGAGGCGCGGGTTGTCCACCACGTTGACGAAGAATTGCGCGGTGGCGGAGTCGGGATCGGGGCCGCGCGCGGCGGCTACGGTGCCGCGCAGGTTGGACAAGCCGTTGTTCGCTTCGTCGGGAATGGGCGGCAGGGTGCGCTTGGGTTTCAGCTCGCGCGTGTACAGGCCGCCCTGGATGAGGTAGCCCGGGATCACCCGGTGGAACACGGTGCCGTCGTAAAAGCCCTGCTTCACGTATTGCAGGAAATTGGCGACGGTCTTGGGCGCCTTGTCCGGGAACAGTTCGATCACGAAATCGCCCTGCGAGGTCTTGATTTCAACCTGCGGGTGCGCGGGCGCCGCGGCGTTGCCCGCCGAGGCGGCGGACGCGGGCGGTGGCGCGGTCTGCGCGCCCGCAGCGGTGGCGCAGAGAACCAGTGTTGCCAGGATGGCCAGCTGGCGGAGGGGATGTCGGATCGGCGTCATGGTACGGCCTGGGGCAAACGCGAAAGCCGCATGATACGCGAGCACCCACCGGCCCACTCCGCGCCGGCGCCGATCACGTTGCGCGCGGGTTCATCGCCGGGTGCAGGCCGCGCCCGCGCAGGCGCCGAAGCGCAGGCCGTCTTGGCGCGGCTGCAGCGAGTCGCTGTCGCCATTCTGGTCCTGGTCCAGGTGCCGTCGGCGGATTTCCAGCACGATCGGCGTGATCTGCGCGATCCGCGAATTGATCTGGGCGCGGGTGTAGTAGTCAAGGTCGCTGCGCTTCAGCAGGCGGTGCAGCTGGTCGAGCGCATCGGCGGCGTGGCCGGAAAGGAAGGTGGCGTCGGCATACGCGATGCCGGCGTGCACCACGTCACCCGCAACGTTGCAGGCGTGGCCGTAGGCCGCGTACAGCGAGGGCTCGGAAGCGTCGTTCAGCAGCGGCTTCAGCAGCGCCTGCGCAGACTTGGCGTCGGCCTTGTTGCCGCTGTCCAGCAACGCGCGACTGTAATCCAGCACGACGGCCGGGTCGTTCGGCCACGCCGTGTTGAGCGTGGCGTAGCGCTGCAGCGCCTGTGCGCGTTGGCCGGCGTGGCGCTCGGCGTCTGCGAGCCCCAGCGACAGGGTGAGGTCGTCCGGCCGCGCGGCCGCCAGTTTCTGCATGACCGGTACCGCCTTGGCCGCCTCGTTCAGTTGCATCAGCGTCAGCGCGTAGCCGTACTGGTTGGACGCGGACGCAGCGAATTTCGTGCTGTTGGCCATGTTGCGGGTGTAGTAGTCGAGCACGCCACGCGGGTTGCTGGCGGACAGCACGCGCACGCGCTCGCGCATCAGCTCGTACTGGAACTCGCTGGGCCCGCGCGTATCGTGGTCGAGCAACGTGGCGTCGCGCTTGACGAACGGCAGCGGCAGCAGGCCGGGCATGCTGGAGTGGCCGAGGGTGGCGCCGGCAGGCTGGTCGCGCATCTGCTGCTTCAGCACGCGCGCCCGGGCGCGCGCGTCGGCGACGCGCACGCTGGTCACGGGGTGGTCCTGCAGGAAGTCGGGGATGTTGCCGGCGGCCATGCCACCGTCACCGCCGGGGCGCATCACCGCCTGCATGTGCGCGAACACCGTCGCCATGCCTTCGGGGTTGAAGCCGGCCTTGGCCAGCGTCTCGATGCCCACGTGATCGGCTTCCTCCTCGTCCTTGCGGGTGAAGTCGATCATGTGCTGCTGCATCATCGCCATCACCGAGTAAAACGCGCCGATGGCAGGATCGACACCCTGCTGGTACGGCGTGTTGCCATAGCCGTAGCCGTAGGGCTGGTTCTGGGCGTAACGGTTGCTGCCGGAATCCGCGTGCGAGGCGGCCAGCGCCGCGGCCACCGCGCCCAGCACGTACAACGGCGTGGATTTCTTCTGGTCCTCGAGTGCGCGTTGCAGGTGGTGCTGGCTGACGTGCGCCAGTTCGTGGGCCATCACCGCCGCCAGCTGGTCCTGGTTCTGGGTAAGCGTGAACATGCCCGAGAAGATGAAAACGTAGCCGCCGAAGGTCGCGAACGCGTTGATTTCGGGAACGCCGAGGGCGGTGAAGGTGTAGTGCTGGGACGGATCGGCGCTGACCGATGCCAGGCGGTAGCCCAGCGTGCGCAGGTACTGGTCCACCAACGGGTCGTCCATGACCAGGTGCGCTGCCCGCAGTTCGCGCAGGAACTCGGCACCGTACGCCTCGGCCTGTTGCGGCGACATCACCGTATCGGCCGAACTGCCGAGGCTGGGCAGGCGCACGTCCGCCTGTTGCGCCAGCGCAGGCAGCGCCAACGCCAGCGTGGCGGCGAAGGTCAGCAGGTGTTGGCGGCGAAGGCGAAACGGCATGTCGGTGCGGTTCGGTGGATTCCGGTTGGACCGGGCTGGCAACGGTTGGTTCGAGTGTAGGCTGAACATCCGCCGCCAAGCCAGCGGCCATTCTCGGACCGGGTGCGTTCAACCGCGGTAAAATCCACGGGCAACTTCCAGCGTGTGTGGCATGCCCGATATCGAAATCTACGCCACGGCGATGTGTCCGTACTGCGTCGCCGCCAAGAACCTGCTGCAATCCAAAGGGCTTACGTGGCGCGAGTGGCGCGTCGATGCCGACGTCGTGGCACGCCGCGAGATGCTGAAACGTGCACCTGGTGCGCGCACCGTGCCGCAGATTTTCATCAACGGCGTGCTGGTGGGCGGCTTCGACCAGCTGGCCGCGGCCGAGCACAGCGGCATGCTGGACGAGCTGCTGCAAGCTGCCCGATAATTCCACTTTTGTCTTTGTCGGTGCGATTGTACCCAGTACGGTCGCACGGAGCGGCTGTTGCGAAAAGTCAGGCCATGGAAGGCCGTTCTGATCTGGATGGGATGAGAGCGCGCCGAATTTTTACTGGCCATTCGAAGCCGCGATCAGGGACGATCGCAGAAATAAAGGAGCGCGTGAGTGAGCAGAACGATTGCGGTGATCCGCGGCGACGGGATCGGCCCTGAAATCATGGCCGCCACCCTGAAAGTGCTGGATGCGCTGGACTGCGGACTCGACTACGAATTCGTCGACGCCGGCATGGTGGCATTGGATAAGCAGGGCGAACTGCTGCCGCAGGCCACCCTGGACGTGATCGCAAAGCATGGCATTGCGCTCAAGGGGCCGTTGACCACGCCGATTGGCAAGGGATTTTCATCCCTGAACGTGGCGTTGCGCCGGCACTTCGACCTGTATGCCAACGTGCGCCCGGCCATCAGTTTCCCCGGCACCAAGGCGCGTTACGAGAACATCGACATCATCACCGTGCGCGAAAACACCGAGGGCGCGTACCTGCAGGAAGGCCAGATGGTGTCGCCGGATGGCGAGATCGCGCAGTCGCTGGTGCGCAACACCCGCCACGGCGCCAGCCGCATCGTGCGCCACGCGTTCGAACTGGCTGTGAAGAAGGGTCGCAAGAAGGTCACGGTGGTGCACAAGGCCAACATCATCAAGACCGCGTCGGGGCTGTTCCTCGACGTCGCGCGCGAGATCGCCAGGGAATACCCGCAGGTCGCGTGCAACGAAATGATCGTGGACAACACCTGCATGCAGCTGGTGATGAACCCGTGGCAGTTCGACGTGATCGTTACCACCAACCTGTTTGGCGACATCCTTTCCGATCTGTGCGCGGGTTTGGTCGGCGGCCTGGGCCTGGCGCCCGGCGCCAACATCGGCAAGGACGTCGCGATCTTCGAAGCCGTGCACGGCTCCGCCCCCGACATCGCCGGCAGGAACATCGCCGACCCGTGCGCGCTGCTGCTGGCCGCGGCCGAAATGCTGGATCACCTCGGCATGG
>JAICHS010000164.1 GCA_025924775.1 Rhodanobacteraceae bacterium | reverse complement strand
TCGGCCAGCGCCCGTGCCATGGCCGCCGCGCGTGCCCGCCCCGCGTCGCTGTCGTAGGGCAGCCCCAGCAATGCCAGTGCGTCGGCGATGCCAAGGATGCCGACGCGCACCTGGGGTGTGGGGTTGCCGGCAAGCAAGGCCGCGTTGTCCAGCACCCGTACCGCGAGCGCCGCGCAATCGGCCATGCCGGCCAGGTCGATCACCGCGGCCACGGTGCGGTCCGTGGACACGAAGGCGGCCGCGTTCAGGGCTGCATGCAGCGTGCCGGTGTGCCAGCCATTGCGCCCGGTTCCCGCATCCGCGAGCAGGCGTTCGTCGGGCAGCAGCCGCCATGCCGCCAACGCGTCCGTGCACCGCGCCCGCAAGGCATCGCGCTCGCCGAGCGGTTCCACGGTTGCGAGTGCGCCGGCAACGCGGCGCCAGGTATCCTCGATGGAAAAGTCGCGCAGGCCGCTACGGTCGCGCCAACGGAACCACGCATCCCAGGCTTCGACGGCCGCGAGTTCGATGAAGGGGGAGGGTCGGCGCAAGTCGATCATGGCTGCGATGTTGCCTGGACGGCACCCACTATCCGCGCCGGGGACGCGGCAAATTTGACCTGCATCAGTCCCGCGGTGGATTCGTGCGCACGTGTTACGCAGCGTTACACGACGTTGCGCGGCTGACATCGTGTGGTGACCGTACCCGTGCATCCTCGATGCCCGACCCAGGCACGTTCGGAGGCAGCACATGGACACACCGCTTGCAACCGCCGCAGTTGAAACACTGAATCCGCTGCACTCGATGGTGGATCCGCAGCTCGATCTCGATATGGACGAACTGCAACGGCACATGGTCGTGACGCGCAGGAAGCTTAGGGCGGGCCAGTACCTGTATCGCAACGGCCAGCCATTCCGCGCGCTGCATCTGGTGCACGCGGGCTTCATCAAGACCAGCGAATTGTCCGAGGATGGACGCGAGCAGGTTACGGGCTTCCGGATGCGTGGCGACCTGCTGGGCGTGGAATCCATCGGGCTGGCGGTGCATACCTGCGATGCCATCGCGCTGGAGGATTCGCAGATCTGGGAACTGCCATATCCACCGGTGTTGAACGCATGCCTGCACATCCCGGAGCTGCAGATCCGGCTGTCGGCAGCGCTGGCCCAGGAAATCCGCCACGACCGCTCCTGGATGCTGGCGATCGGAACGCTGCCGGCCGAGCAACGTGTCGCCACGTTCCTGCTCGACATCGCCACCCGCCTGGCGCGCCTCGGGTTCAGCGCCCGTCACTTCATCCTGCGCATGGGCCGGGCCGACATCGCGAGCTTCCTTGCGTTGAAGCACGAAACCGTGAGCCGGGCGTTGTCGCACCTCGAGAGACTTGAATACATTGCGGTGCTGCGGCGCGAGGTGAAGCTGCTGGACGTGGCCAAGCTGCGCGCCTTCGCGGGCAGGACCGCCACGGTCCAGTGACGAGCATCACCCGTCGTCGAGCACCCGCCGGATCGCATTGATGAGCTGCTCGCGCCGATAGGGCTTGCGCAACAGCTCGAAGGCGATGGCGGCGTCGCCCTCGCGGCGCCTGTCGCCCGGCCCCTGGTAGCCGGACGCAAGCAGTACCGCGATCTCCGGCCGGAGTCGGCGCGCCGCATGCGCAAGCTCGATGCCGTCCATGCCCGAGCCCAGCACCACGTCCGAAAACAGCAGGTCCACGTCCGGGTTGGCGGCCAACTGGTCGAGGGCTTCGCGCGCGTTGGCCGCGGCGAGGACGTGGTAGCCGACCGCGCCCAGGAACCGGGTCGCGATGGTCCGCACGTCCGCCTCGTCTTCGACGACCAGGATCGTTTCGTGCCCCGGCGTTTGCACTTCGGCCGCCGTCGGTGCCGCCTTGTCCGTGACGGCCCCGGGATCGACCGCGGGCAGCACCAGTTCCACGTGCGTGCCGTAGCCCAGGCGGCTGTCAAGCCGAATGCTGCCGCCGGATTGGATGGCAAATCCGTAGGCCATGCTGAGGCCTAGCCCGCTGCCCTTGCCCGATTCCTTGGTGGTGTAGAACGGCTCGAACGCACGCGCCAGCACGTCGGGCGCCATGCCGGTGCCGGTGTCGCCGATGGTCAGCACCACGTAGCGGCCGGGGGGCAGCTTCCACGGATTGTCGGCGTCGTCCAGCGCCGTTTCCCGCGCACTGATGGCGAGGCGGCCGCCGCGGGGCATGGCGTCACGCGCATTCAACGCAAGGTTGATCAGCGCGGTGTCCAGCTCGTTGGGATCCGCGTACACATCGGGTATCGCGGCCGCGCAGTCGATCTCTATCAGGATCGTTTCACCCAGCGTCCGTCGCAGCATGTGGCCAAGTTCATCCAGCAATGGTTTTGGCACCACCGCGCGTGGTTGCAAGGGCTGGCGGCGCGCGAATGCCAGCAGGCGACGGGTGAGATCCGAGCCCCTGTCCACGGCACGCAGCGCGCTGTCGATGATCTCCAGCGCCTGCGGCTGGTCGGACAGCTCGGCCTCCAGCAATTGCAGGTTGCCCGAGATGACGGTCAGAAGATTGTTGAAGTCGTGCGCAACGCCGCCGGTCAACTGGCCCACCGCCTCGAGCCGCTGCACGTGCGCCAGTTGTTCCTCGGTGCGGCTGCGTTGCATCGCCGAGGCCAGCAGGGTGGCGGTGGTTTGCAGGAAGTTCAGCCGGTCCTGGTCGAAGCTGGTGGATGCGTCGGCCAGTGCCACCAGGATCCCCAGCGGCTCGTGCTGCCCGGACAGCGGCACCATCGCGAGGCCGGGGAAGCCCGCGCCGACGAGTCCCTCGCGGGCCGTCGCCAGCGGCCCATCGCGCAGCATCGCGGACGTGATGACGTGGCGTTTTTCGGCGTCGAACGTGCTGCGGTCGAGGTCGGCGGTACCCAGAATGGACACCAGCCTGCGTGCGGTGTCACCGGACAGCCCGGTGGAAGCGCGGACGTGCAGACCACCACCGTGCCAGCTGCTGGAGAGGATCGCGGCGGCCGGCAACCCCAGGGCGGTCGTCGCCAGTTCCAGGATGCGCCGGATCGCGAGCTCGTGGTCGGGCGATTCCAGCGCGAGCCGGCTCATGGATGCCGCGACGTTGTCGCGGTGCGTGCGCGTCACTTCCTGGCGTACCCGGCGCGTGTCCGAGATGTCCCGGATCGAAGCCAGCGTGACGATGCCCGCGTCGGTGCGGACCGGCGCCAGGCCAATCTCGACCGGAAACGTCTGGCCATCACGCCGCATGCCCAGCAGTTCCTGGCCGATTCCCATCGGGCGCCTGCGCGGCTGCGCCGTGTAGCCACGCCGGTGCGCGCGATGGACGCGCCGCAGCGGTTCCGGCACCAGCGCTTCCAGCGTCAGCCCCTCCAACTCCGCGTGTGCGTAGCCGAACATGCGCTCGGCGTGTGCGTTGGCCAGCACGATCCGACCCCGCGCATCCGCCGCAAGCATGGCGTCCGGGGCGATGTCGAACCACAGCCGCAGCATCCCGGGGTCCGCGGCCGGAAGGCCGGCCGCGCTCATGTATCGACCTGTCGCGATACGCGCGCCGAAAACAGGTACCCGGCACCGCGCACGGACTTGATGAGTTCGGGGTTGGCCGGGTCGGATTCGATCTTGCGGCGCAGGCGCGCGACCTGCACGTCGATCGCCCGGTCGAACGGGCCGGCGTTGCGGCCATGGATGTGCCCCATGAGGTCATCGCGCGACAGCACGCGATTGGGGTGCGAAACCAGTACGTGCAGCAGGTCGTATTCGCCGGTGGTCAGCGCGATGACCACTCCGCGGGCATCCTTGAGCGTGCGCGAGGACGGGTCGAGGTGGAAATCGGCAAACCGCAAGGTGGTGGTAGTGGCGACCGCGCCGGACGGTGCCGCGCTGCGCCGGAGCACGCTGCGCACGCGCGCCAGGAGCTCGCGCAGGTCAAACGGCTTGGTGACGTAGTCGTCGGCGCCCAGTTCCAGCCCGACCACGCGATCCACCGATTCGCCGCGCCCGGTGATGATGATGAGCGCGCCGTTCCAGTGCTTGCGCAACTGGCGCGTCAGCTCGAAACCGTCCTCGCCCGGCAGGCCAAGGTCGAGCAGCACCAGGTCGATGGCCGTGTGCGCGAGCACGCCGCGCATTTCAGCGCCGTTCGTGGCCGTGCTCACGGTGAAACCGTGGCCAAGGAAATAACGCCGGAGCAGGTCCAGCACGCCGAGGTCATCGTCCACGACCAGCAGATGCAGCAAGGCAGGCATGGCGCCGCGCCCGACAAGACAAGACTGCCCTGAATCATAGCAATGCCGTGGCCGCGCCGTCTTTGGCGTGCGCACGTGATCCAGGTCAACAGTGGCGTTGGGCGGGCGGCTAGCTTCGTTGCATGACGACCCGGGCTGCGGAGTGCCGCGCCACAGCCACAGGCGCTCCCGGTTCCCCGCCCACTGCCGCACGCTGGAGGCAACATGGCCGTACTGACACCCGAACAAACCAGGCGACTGACCCACCTGATGGATGCGCGTCTTGCGCGCGAGATGGACGAGATCCGCAGCATCACGGCGCGCGTCCGCGATGCGCGCGACGGTGTGGCGCCGGCCGACTGGATCGACGCCGCGCTGGCAAACTCAACCCTGGCGTCGGATGACGCGGTGCTGGGCCAGGACGCCCAGGACGTGCGCGACATCATCGCGGCGCACACCCGCCTGTCGGCGGGTACTTACGGTATCTGCGTGGACTGCGGCGAAGCGATCGTCTACGCGCGGCTGCTGGCCTATCCCACGGCCAAACGCTGCGTCCACTGCCAACGCCTGCACGAGCAGGGCGGCGCCCGCGAGGGCAATCTGCGTTCGAGTTGATGCGCGTCAAGCCTGGCGGACGCCAAGGCTGCATATTCGGCGCATGCGCCGGGAGGGCGTGGAATGAAAGCCGACAACGATTTGCAGCGTGACGTGCTGGCGGAATTGAATTGGGACCCGTCGGTCGATGCGCGCCGAATCGACGTAGATGTGCACGACGGCGTGGTGACCCTGGCCGGCCGGGTGAGCAGCCACGCGCAAAAATGCGAGGCACAGACGGCCACGTTGCGCGTACGCGGCATCCGGGGCGTGGTCGTGAAGCTGGATGTCGAGTTGCCGCGCGCCGACCGGCGTTCCGATTCCGCGCTCACCGAGATCGCAAACCAGGTGCTGGCCTGGAACGCACAGGTTCCCGCACGTCGCGTGCAGGTCACCGTCGAGGGTGGTTCGGTCACGTTGTTCGGCGCGGTCGAATGGAAATACCAGAGCCGTGCCGCGGAAGCCGCGCTGCGGAACCTCGCGGGCATCGTCGACCTGCTGAACCTGATTGAAATCAAGCCCGGTGTTGAACCCCGCGACGTCACCCGACAGATTTGGGCGGCGCTGCATCGCAACGACCGCCGGCACGCCAAGGCCATTTCGGTGGTGATGAATGGCGGCACCGTGACACTGTCCGGACGGATCGACTCGTGGGGTGAGCGTGACGCGGCGCGGCTGGCCGCCTGGCGGGCGCCCGGCATTCGCAACGTGGTGGACCAGACCACCGTCGAAGCCTGACCCACGGCCC
>JAICHS010000163.1 GCA_025924775.1 Rhodanobacteraceae bacterium | reverse complement strand
GCGCCATCGGCCACCACCAGCAAGGCTGCCGAAAGGTTTTCACCACCCCCCAGCTCCAGCGTGACGCGTGCGTCGCGCTGCGCGAACGAGGCCACGTGCGCCGGGCACAACCGGCGCACGCCGGCGGCGACCAGCGCCTCCCACAGCACACGCGTCACCAACCGGTTCTCGACGATCCAGCCCAGCTGCGCGCGCCCATCGCGCGTGGCGTCGAACGTCAGCTCCGCGCCCGAAGCGCCATCCCATACGCACATGCGACCGTACGGCGAGACCCGCGCGGCTACGATGTCGCGCCACACGCCAAGCTCATCCAGCAGGCGCGCCGACGATGGCGCCAACGCGATGACGCGCAAGTCTTCGGGCGCATCCGCGCGCCACGGCGCAGGTTCACGCGCTTCCAGCAGCGCAACCGCGAAGCCCCGCCGCGCCAACGCCAGCGCACACGCGGCCCCCACCATGCCGCCGCCCACGACCGCGACATCCAGCGAAGGCCGGCGCGCGTTCACGGGCCGATCTCCAGCACCGCGGCGGGCGGCGTGCCACGAAACCCCATGCCGCGGCGTGCGACCGCATGCCGCAGGGGCGCAACGCCACCCAGCGCCAGCAGCGCCAGCGAACGCAACGGCGCCAGCGCCGGTAGCGCCAGGCAACCCAGCGCAATCAGGCCATGGCTGAAGGCCAGCACGCCGTCGCGATCCGGCTGCCGGCGCGCTGCATAATCACGCAACACGTCGGCGGCGCCGGGATCGCCGCCATCGGCGACCAGTTCCGCGAGCGTCAGCGCGTCGCGCAAACCCAGGTTGAATCCCTGCGCGCCCACGGGATGCACCGTTTGGGCGGCGTTGCCGACCAGCACCACCCGCGGCGCGGTCAAGGTGTCCGCCAGCACCCGCCGGATGCGGTGCACGAACCGTTTGCCGGGCCGCGACAGCCGGCCCAGTTTCCAGCCGAACCGGCGCTGCGCCAGCGCCATGAACGCCGCGTCGTCCATCGCCGCGACGTCCGCGTGGCGGTCGGATGCCACGGTCAACACCAAACCGCGCCGCTGGTTCGGCAGCGGCAACAGCGCAACCGGGCCCTCGTCGGTCAGGCGCTCGAAGGCGCAATCCGGAATGTCGCGCCCGCATGCAACCGTACATACAAACAGGCTTTGCGCATAATCGTGTTGCCGTGCCGCGATACCGACTTCGGCGCGCACGAATGAATCGCTGCCGTCGGCGCCAATCACGAGGCGCGCGTCGAGTTCACGCTCGCCGCCGTCGGCGGCGATGCGTGCACGCCACCCCGCCTCCGTAGGCGCCAGGGCAAGCAGTTTCGCCGGTGCCAGCCGCTCGATCGACTGGCACGCTGCCAGCCGGTGTTCCAACGCCGCGCCCAGGACGCGTCCCGGCACCACGCGACCCAATGCTGCCACGCCCGCATCGGCGGCGGTCATGCGCAACTTGCCGAACTCGCCCGCGCGGCTGATTTCAACGTTCCGGATCGTGCCCGCGGCACGTTCCAGCTGCGGCCAGACCCCCAACGCCTGCAGGCCATTGACGGACGCGCGCGCCAACACCAGGTTGCGATCGTTGTCGTCGCCCGCCGGACTGCCCACGGGGGCTGTGCGCGGCGGCGCGGCTTCCAGCAAGGTCGCGCGGCGCCCGGCGGCATCCAGCGCCAGCGCAAGGCTGGTCCCCACGAGGCCCCCGCCCACGATCAGGATATCCGTGCGTTGCGTCATCCCGGAATGATAGCCGGTTGACGTCCATCAGCCTGCCGCTTGCGCGTTGCGGTAAGCTTGTGGGAGCCGAACCGAGGATGGATTCCATGCCGCAGCCTGACCGCTTTTCGCAATCGTCGCTTGTCTCCCCCGGCACCCTGGTGCTGTTCGGGATGGTCGCATTCACGGTGGCCTACCGCTTGCTGGTGCATTACGCCGCCGGGTCCATGCCGTGGAATTTCACTCCGGTCGAGGCGATGGCGCTGTTCGGCGGTGCGTACTTCGCCAATCGCAAGCTGGCGATCGGTGTGCCGCTGGTGGCCCTGTTCGTGGCCGACATGTTCATCGGCTTCTACGGCTGGATGATGCTGGCGGTGTACGGCTGCGTCGCGCTGACCGCCGTCGTCGGTTTCGCCCTGCGCGGCCGCGTGGGCGTGCGCAACACCCTGGTGGCCGCCATCGGCAGCGCCACCGGGTTTTACCTGGTCACCAACTTCTTCACGTGGGCAACCACCGCGATGTACCCACATACGCTGGGTGGCCTGATGACCTGCTACGTCGCCGGCTGGCCGTTCTATGAACACGGCACCCTGCCCGGCACCGTAGTCTGGACCGCAGTGCTGTTCGGCGGCTTCGCGCTGCTCGGCCGCCGCTGGAGCGCACTGGGCCTGACCGCCGCGCACTGACGGGCCGAAGTGGGCAACCGCCTTTCAAAAATCTACACCCGGACCGGCGACGACGGGACGACCGGCTTGGGCGATGGTTCGCGCACGCCCAAGGACGCTGCGCGCGTCGAGGCCTACGGCACGGTTGACGAGTTGAATTCGGCACTGGGCGTGTTGCTGGCCTGCGACGGCGTGCCCGACGACATCCGCGAGCTGCTCATACGCATCCAGCACGCGCTGTTCGACTTGGGCGGCGAACTATGCGTGCCCGGCATGGAGCTGGTCTACGATGCCGACGTCACCGGCCTTGAGCAGACGCTTGACCACTACAACGCGGACCTGCCGCGGCTCAAGGAATTCATCCTGCCGGGCGGCGGCATCGCGGCCGCGCATTGCCACATCGCGCGCACCGTGTGCCGGCGCGCCGAACGCCGCGTGGTGACGCTGGCACGTGGCGAGAGCGTGCGGCCACAGGTCATGCATTACCTGAACCGCCTGTCCGATCTGCTATTCGTGTTGTGCCGGGTACTGGCGCGCGCCAGTGACCACGGCGAAGTGTTGTGGCAACACGAAAAGCGTCCGCGGCCAAAGCCAGCCAGCCCCTGAGCCCATGCGGCTCTACTCGCACCCGGCCTGTCTGAAACATGACCCCGGCCCCGAGCACCCGGAAGCGCCCGCACGGTTGCGGGCCGTCCTGCAGGCACTGGACGCTCCGCGCTTCGCCGCCATTACGCGCTGCGAAGCCCCGCGCGCCAGCCGCGAACAGCTCGAGCGCGTGCACACCGCCGACTACATCGACCAGATCTTTGCCAGTGCCCCATCCGATGGATACGTCCAGCTCGATCCCGACACAGTGATGTCACCCGGCTCGCTGGAGGCCGCGCTGCGCGCCGCCGGCGCCGTGTGCGCGGCCATCGATGACGTGCAGGCGAAACAATCCCGGCGGGCTTTCTGTGCGGTGCGCCCCCCCGGTCACCACGCGATGCGACACGCAGCCATGGGCTTTTGCCTGTTCAACAACGTCGCCATCGCCGCGGCGCACGCCTTGGGCGCGCACCGGATCGACCGTGTCGCCATCGTCGACTTCGACGTCCACCACGGCAACGGCACCCAGGCCATTTTCCGGCACGACCCGCGCGTGCTCTACACCTCCAGTCACCAGATGCCGCTGTACCCCGGCACCGGCGCAGCCGATGAACACGGTGCCGGCAATATTTTCAACGCCCCGCTACCGCCAGGCGCGGGCTCCACCGACTTCCGTGCCGTCTGGGAAGCCAGGCTGCTGCCCGAACTGGAGTTGTTCCGTCCGCAACTGGTGCTGGTTTCCGCCGGCTTCGACGCCGACGCCCGCGACCCGTTGGCCGAGCTGCACCTCACCCCCGACGACTACGCCTGGATCACGCAACGCCTCGTCGAACTCGCCGAGCGTCACGCCGATGGCCGCGTTGTGTCCACGCTGGAAGGTGGTTACGACCTTGACGCGTTGCGCGAGGACGTCGCAGCGCACGTGCAAGGCTTGATGGACTGAGCGGCGTCTGATCTGCTCCCGATCGGCGTACCACGGATAAATGAGGGAGTCCGTGGGTTTGACGTTGCTCCGAATTTCGGACACTTCAAAAGTGAAGTCAGGCCGCCTGGTCCAGGGTGCGGGTGACGTACGGACCGCCGATGCCGTGATCGACGGCGATGTCCGCACACTCATGGGTGAAGTCGTCGGCAATGACCAGGCACTGCAGCTTACGGCCACTGGCCAGTGCGTCTGACACGAAGTCCGTGCTCCCTACTTCATTGGGCGCGAACGCTCGTTCCAGTGGCTGGCGCAACGCGGT
Organism: Rhodanobacteraceae bacterium; assembly: GCA_025924775.1. Lineage (GTDB taxonomy): Bacteria > Pseudomonadota > Gammaproteobacteria > Xanthomonadales > Rhodanobacteraceae > 66-474. Next base: position 1,361 of record JAICHS010000163.1, on the reverse strand, counting down.
CGGGACTTGGCCTCGCGGCACTTGCGCACCGCCTCGCGTCTGCGTTGCGGGGCTAGCGTTTACCCCGAAGCCGATCTTCAGCGCCTCGATGTCCAGATGCGCTTCGACCAGCAGCTTCTTGAGCCGCCCGTTCTCGGCCTCCAGCGCCTTCAAGTGCTGCGCACCGGCGGCCTCCATGCCGCCGTACTTCGCCCGCCACTTGTAGAAGGTCGCATCGCTGAAGCCGTGCTGGCGGAACAGCTCGGTGACCACCATCCCCGCCTCGGCCTGCTTGAGAAACCCAATGATCTGCCCAGGGGTGAATCGGCTCTTGCGCATGTCCGTCCTCTCTCGGTGAACGGACTTTGCCTACGATCGGTTGGTACGGCTGGCGGGGAGCAGGCCACATGGGCACTCTCCATCGCGACGTCAGTACCGTCGCGCATCGCGATTCGGACATCCGGTGCCACCAGTGCGGGTGCCCCGTCCAGCGCGAAGTCAGCGCCCACCCATCCCATCCCTTCTCGCCGCAGGTATTATCGATGAAGAGTCAGTCAATCCCCGTCTGCGATGCTCGCTGCTGTCGAGACGGACTCGCCGATCCGACATCGCAAACGGCCCGGCAGCACGAACAACGCAACCAAAGCGGGTCACCGGATTCCTCCGGCTATGGTCGTAACCACTCCACCACGTTTTCCCACGCACCATGTTGAACGAAGGGAAATGCGGTGACAACCTATAACGCCGATCCAGCAACTTCGGCGCAACCGCGATCCGGTGTCGCCGTGGAACCTGTCCTGCAAGCCTTCGACTTGTTTCCGACCCGTATCTGGCAGACCCGGCTGGCACCTCTGCGCGCGCATTTCGGCGAATGGGTGGCGGCGGTACTTCAAATGCGCGCAGCGGATCCTCAGCCCGCAGGACGTACCAACCGAAGCGGCTGGAACAGTAAGGGCATGGCGGTTTTGGAACAACTCACGTTCTCACCGCTGCGTGATGCAGTACGTGCCAGCTGCGCCAGCGTACTGCGCGAAATGGGCTCCTCCTCGACGCCCTTTGAGCTGCAATCCTGGGTAAATCTGCATGATCGCGGCGGCTTCAACTTCCTGCACATGCACGAGGGTTGCTTATTGTCGGGCTCGTTCTACCTGCAGGTACCTCCGGGATCCGGCCGCTTCGTGTTCCGCGATCCGCGCCAAGGAGCACTGCACGGTTACCTCAAGGGCGCGGTGCCGAATGGCTGCAGTGACATTCAGCTCACGCCGGAAGCTGGGCTGCTTGTGCTGTTCCCGTGCTGGATGGAGCACTACGTAGAGCCACACGACAACGACAGGCCCAGGATTGCGATCGCATTCAATGCGATAAGCCCCGCCGCAGGGCCG
>JAICHS010000162.1 GCA_025924775.1 Rhodanobacteraceae bacterium | reverse complement strand
ATTCGATTGCGGAACGTTCGCCGGCGGCGGCCAGCGCATGCGGCTGCGCGAGTTGCGCGAACGCCTGCGCCACACCTATGTGGCGAGCATCGGCGCCGAGTTCATGCACATCAGCGACCACACCCAGCGCCGCTGGATCTACGATCGCCTGGAAAAGGCGGGCGGCAACGCCGGACTCGACGCCGACACCCGTCAGCGCGTGCTGGCCAAGCTGACCGCCGCGGACGGGCTGGAACGCTACCTGCACACCAAATACGTCGGCCAGAAGCGGTTTTCGCTGGAAGGCGGCGATTCGCTGATCCCACTGCTGGACGACCTGATCCGCCGCGGCCGCGCCAACGGCGTGGATGAATTGGTGATCGGCATGGCGCACCGCGGGCGCCTGAACGTACTGGTCAACATCCTGGGCAAGCCGCCGCAGCAGCTGTTCGCGGAATTCGAGGGCAAGCACGATGGCCCGGACGACCCCGCGCACTCCGGCGACGTCAAGTACCACATGGGCTTTTCCGCCGACATCGTCGCGCCGGCAGGCAACATCCACGTGGCACTGGCGTTCAACCCCTCCCACCTGGAAATCGTCAACCCCGTGGTCTCGGGCTCGGTGCGCGCCCGCCAGATCCGCGCGCACGATGGCGTGCGCGAACACGTGCTGCCGGTGCTGATCCACGGCGACGCCGCGCTGGCGGGCCAGGGCGTGAACATGGAACTGTTCAACATGTCGCAGACGCGCGGCTTCAGCGTCGGCGGCACCGTTCACCTCGTCATCAACAACCAGATCGGGTTCACCACCGATACCACCGACGGCCGCAGCACCCTGTACTGCACCGACGTCGCCAAGATGGTCAACGCGCCGGTGTTCCATGTGAACGGCGATGATCCGGAAGCCGTGCTGCAGTGCGCGCGGCTGGCCTTCGATTTTCGCCAGCAGTTCCACAAGGACGTCGTGGTGGACCTGGTGTGCTACCGCCGCCACGGCCACAACGAAGCCGACGAGCCCTCCGCCACGCAGCCAATCATGTATGGCGTGATCAAACAGCTGCCGCCGACGCGCGAGATCTACGCCAAGCGGCTGGTGGAAAACAAGCTGGTTCCCGGCGACACCGCGCAGAAGCTGTTCGACGCGTACCGCAACCAACTGGACGCCGGCAAGCCGGTGACCGAACTGGCGCCTCCGGGTTCGCAGAAATACTTCGTGGACTGGACGCGTTTCCTCAAGGGCAGCCTGGCGCAACCGGTCAAGACCGGGGTTGCGCGCAAGACCCTGGATGCGTTGGCCGCGAAGATCCTGACCTGGCCGGAGAACGTGACGCTGCAGCCGCGCGTCGCCAAGATCTACGCCGATCGCCGCAAGATGGCCGAAGGCCAATTGCCGCTCGACTGGGGCTATGCCGAAAACCTGGCCTATGCGACCCTGATCAACGAGGGCAATGCTTTCCGGCTGGTCGGGCAGGACACGCCGCGCGGCACGTTCTTCCACCGCCACGCGGAACTGCACGACCAGAAGACCGGCGAAATCTACACGCCGCTGGCGCACGTCCGCGAGGGCGTGTCGGTCGAGGTGATCGACTCGCTGCTGTCGGAAAACGCGGTGATGGCCTACGAGTACGGCTTCGCCACCGCCGACCCCGACACCCTGACGGTCTGGGAGGCGCAGTTCGGCGACTTCGCCAACGGCGCGCAGGTGGTGGTGGACCAATTCATCTCCTCGGGCGAGGCCAAGTGGAACCGCCTGTGCGGATTGGTGCTGCTGCTGCCGCACGGCTACGAAGGCCAGGGCCCCGAGCACTCCTCGGCACGCCTCGAGCGCTACCTGCAGTTGTGCGCACTCGACAACATGCAGGTGTGCGTGCCCACGACACCGGCGCAGATGTTCCACATGTTGCGCCGCCAGATGCGGCGCGACTGCCGCAAGCCGTTGGTGGTGATGACGCCGAAGTCGCTGCTGCGACACAAGCTGGCGGTGTCTTCGCTGGACGACCTTGCCAACGGCCACTTCCATCTCGTGATCCCCGACCAGCGCGTCAAGGCCGACAAGCAGGTCAAACGCGTGGTGTTGTGTTCGGGCAAGGTCTACTACGACCTGTTCGAAGCCGCCGAAAAGCAGAAGCTGGACAACGTCGCCATCGTGCGCGTCGAACAGCTGTATCCGTTCCCGCGTCCGGAAGTGACGGCGGAACTGGACAAGTACGCGTCCGCACGCGAAGTGGTCTGGTGCCAGGAAGAGCCCATGAACCAGGGCGCGTGGTTCCAGATCCGGCATCACCTGCAGGCCTGCGTGGACGGCAACCACAGCCTGCACTACGCCGGCCGGGTACGTTCGCCGGCGCCGGCCGCCGGCTACTACAACACGCACATGGCCGAACAGAAGGCGTTGGTGCAGCAGGCACTGGTCGAGCCCGTGGGCGATGACCATTCGCTGGAGTGAAGATTCAGCGCGTGACAGTTTTACGCCTCCACCTCAAGGTGGGAACTTGCGGCAAAGCCTCCAATTGAGACACAAATTCAAGGACCAATCATGTCGATCGAAGTCAAGGTTCCGGTACTGCCCGAATCCGTCAGTGACGCCACCATCGCCACCTGGCACAAGCAGCCGGGCGACGCGGTCAAGCGCGACGAAAACCTGGTCGACCTGGAAACCGACAAAGTGGTACTGGAGGTTCCCGCCCCCGCCGACGGCGTGCTGAAGGAAATCCGCCACGCGGCCGGTGACACGGTCCTGAGCCAGGACGTGATCGGCATCCTCGAAGAGGGCGCGGTGGCCCCATCGGGCGACAAGCCGGCGCAATCGGACAACCAGAAACGGGAAGCGGAAAAAACCAAAGCCGACACCCGGCCGGTCATGAGCAAGGAATCGGCCGCGAAGGTCGAAGCCGCAAGCAAGGCCAGCGAGAGCCTTTCGCCCGCCGGTCGCCGCGTCGCCACCGAAGAGCACATCGATGCGTCGCAGGTCGAGGGTACCGGCCGTGGCGGCCGCGTGACCAAGGAAGACCTGGTGAACTTCTCCAAGGGCGGCGGCCAAGCCGCGGCCCCGGCTGCCGCAGCGACACCCGCGCGCGTCGCGGTGCCGACGCCCGGCGCACGCCCGGAGGAACGCGTGCCGATGACGCGCATGCGCACGCGCATCGCCGAACGCCTGATGCAGTCCAAGAATTCCATTGCCATGCTGACCTCGTCCAACGAGGTGAACCTGGCGAAGGTGGTCCAGATGCGCCATGAACTTGGCGAGCGTTTCCAGAAGACGCACGGCATCAAGCTTGGCTACATGAGCTTCTTCGTGCGTGCGGCCTCCGAAGCGTTGAAGCGCTACCCGGTCGTCAATGCTTCGGTGGACGGCAACGACATCATCTACCACGGCTACCAGGACATCTCGATCGCCGTCGCCACCGACCGCGGTCTGGTGACGCCGGTGCTGCGCGATGCGCAGAACATGAGCTTCGCCGAAATCGAAAAGGCCATCGCGGATTTCGCCAAGCTGGCGCGTGACGGCAAATTGACACTGGACGACCTGCAGGGCGGCACCTTCACCATCACCAACGGCGGTACCTTCGGATCCCTGTTCTCCACGCCGATCGTCAACCCGCCGCAAAGCGCGATCCTGGGCATGCATACCATCAAGGAACGCGCCGTGGTCGAAAACGGCCAAGTGGTCGCGGCCCCGATGATGTACATCGCGATCAGCTACGACCATCGCATCGTCGACGGCAAGGACGCGGTGCTGTTTCTGGTGGACATCAAGAACCAGCTGGAAAACCCGTACGCAATGCTGCTGGGCATCTGATGCTTCGCACCCCTTTCCCATACTGGAAGGGATGGGGGCAAGGGTTCGGCAGCGTCGCAACGCTCACGAGTTCCGAACCCTCATCCAGCGCTTCGCGCCCACCACCGGGCTTTTGGCCGCGGACGGCAGAAGCAAGAAGAATTTCCAAAGGAATCTGAAATGGCTGACAACAAATTCGACGTCATCGTCATCGGTGCGGGCCCGGCCGGTTACGTCTGCGCGATCCGCTGCGCACAGCTGGGCCTCAAGACCGCGTGCGTCGACGCGTTCAAGGGCAAGGATGACAAGCAGGCATTGGGCGGCACCTGCCTCAACGTCGGCTGCATCCCTTCCAAGGCACTACTGGATTCCTCGAAACAGTTCTGGAACCTCACCCAGCACTTCGGTGCCCACGGCATCACCGCCAGGGAAGCGAAGATCGACGTGCCAACGATGATTGGCCGCAAGGACAAGGTGGTCAAGCAACTCACCGGCGGCGTCGCGCTGCTGTTCAAGGCCAACAAGATCACGCCGTTCTTCGGCACCGGCAAGCTGCTCAAGGGCAAGCAGGTGGAGGTGACGGGCTTCGATGGCTCCAAGCAGACCCTTGAAGCGGCCAACGTCATCATTGCATCCGGTTCGGTGCCGGTGGAGCTGCCGTTTGCGAAGTTCGACGGCAAGCACATCATCGACAATGCCGGCGCGCTCGACATCGACGCGGTCCCGAAACGCCTCGGCGTGATCGGCGCGGGCGTGATCGGGCTGGAACTGGGCTCGGTGTGGCGGCGGCTGGGTTCGGAAGTCACCATCATCGAAGCCCTGCCCGACTTCCTGGGCATGGCCGATGCCGACATTGCCAAGGTCGCCGCGCGCGAGTTCAAGAAGCAGGGCCTGGACATCCACCTCGGCGCCAAGGTTTCCAAGGCCGATGTGAAGAAGAATGCCGTCGAGGTTACCTACTCCGACAAGGACGGCGAGCACAAGCTCACGGTGGACAAGCTGCTGGTCGCGGTGGGCCGCCGCGCGTACACCGAAGGCGTGCTGGGCGAAGGCACCGACGTCAAAACCGACAAGCGCGGCAGGGTCGAGGTCGACCAGCACTGCTGGACGGGTGTCGACGGTGTCTGGGCCATCGGCGACTGCGTGCGCGGCCCGATGCTGGCGCACAAAGGCGAAGAGGAAGGCGCGATGGTTGCCGAGCTGATCGCCGGTCGCGCCGGCCACGTCGATTACGACGTGATTCCGTCGGTGGTCTACACCGAACCCGAAATCGCGTGGGCCGGCAAGACCGAGCAGCAGTGCAAGGACGAGGGCATTCCGTACAAGACCGGCGCGTTCCCGTTCGCCGCCAATGGCCGCGCGCTCGCGATCAACGAGGGCGTGGGCATGGTCAAGATCATCGCCCACGCCGAGACCGATCGCATCCTCGGCGTGCACATGGTCGGCCCGGAGGTTTCCGAGCTGATCGCCGAAGGCGTGGTCGCGATGGAGTTCAAGGGTGCCGCCGAAGATCTGGCGCGCATCATCCACGCCCACCCCACCCTGTCAGAGGTCGTCCACGAAGCCGCGCTGGCGGTGGACAAACGCTCGATCCACAAGGCGAATTGATATCCCGCGCAACGCAAAAGGCCCCGGCAAGTTCCGGGGCCTTTTGCTTTGAAGGGCCGGGCAAATGCACAATGATCGGCCTGCAGCATCGCTTCCGGGACGACACGCCATGACGACGCCATCCAGCTTCCGCGCCTTCCGCATCCGCAACGGCGACACCGGCTACCGCGCCGGCATGGAATCGCTGCGGGTGGACGACCTTTCGCCCGGCGAAGT
>JAICHS010000161.1 GCA_025924775.1 Rhodanobacteraceae bacterium | reverse complement strand
GGCCACGCGCGTGAACCTGCTCGGCAACGCACTGGTGCTGGTCGCACCCGCCGACTCCCGCGCAACGGTCGACTTGGCACACGGCGTGGCGCCTTGGCTGGCGGCGTTGGGGCGCAATGGGCGCCTCGCCATCGCCCTGCCCGATGCGGTGCCCGCGGGCACCTACGCCAAACAATCGCTGACGCATCTGCACTTGTGGGCCGCGTTGGCGCCACACATGGCGATGACGCGCGACGTGCGCGCCGCGCTCAACCTGGTGGTCCTGCGCCAGGCGCCACTCGGCATCGTGTACCGGTCCGACGCGGTGTCCGAACCGCGCGTGCGGGTGCTTGCCACGTTTCCCGCCGACAGCCACCAGCCGATCATGTATCCCATCGCCAGCGTGAAAGGCCACGACAACGCGGCCACGCGCGCCCTGCTGGCGGCGCTGCAATCGGCGCGCGCACGTGCGGTGTTCCGCCACTGGGGTTTTACGGTGGCCGCACAGCCATGATGCCGCTCAGCCACGCCGAAGTCGTCGCGCTGGCCCTGACCTTCAAGGTCTCGCTGGTCGGCGTCGCGTGTTCGCTGCCACTCGCAGTCGGCTGCGCGTGGCTACTCGCGCGCACGCGCTTCTTCGGCAAGCCCGTGTTCGAAGGCTTGCTGCTGCTGCCGTTGATCCTGCCGCCGGTGGTGACCGGCTACATTTTGTTGATCGTATTCGGCCATCACGGCCCGGTCGGCCAGTGGCTCGACGCGATCGGACTGTCGATCGCGTTCCGCTGGACCGGCGCGGCGCTGGCCGCGGCGGTGATGGCTTTCCCGTTGCTGGTGGTGGCGTTGCGCAACGCGTTCGAATCGGTGGACCGCAAACTCGAACACGCGGCCGCGACGCTTGGCGCCGGCCCGTGGCGGATTTTCTTCAGCATCACCCTGCCGTTGTCGCTGCGCGGCCTGGTCGCGGGCCTGGCGCTGGCATTCGCGCGCGCCTTCGGCGAATTCGGCGCCACCATCACCTTCGTCTCGTCGATTCCCGGGCAGACGCGCACGCTGCCGATCGCGCTGTACGAGCTGATTTCCACGCCCGGCGGCGAAGGCGGCGCGCTGCGGCTGACGCTGGTCGCGGTCGGCGTGGCGCTGGCGGCGGGCATGCTGGCCGCGTTGATGCTGCTGCGCGGCGGTGCCCGCAACGTCGCGGGCGAAGCATGATCGCGCTCGACCTGGCCCTGCAACGCGGCGAATTTGCGCTGGAACTCACGCTCACGTCGCCCGCGCGCGCGCTGGCGCTGTTCGGCCATTCCGGCTGCGGCAAGACTTCGACGCTGCTAGCCATCGCGGGATTGCTGCGCCCGCGCTGCGGGCGCATCTCGATCGGCGGCACGCTGCTGTTCGACAGCGCTGCCCATGTTGACGTACCACCGGCGCGGCGCGGCCTTGGCGTGGTGTTCCAGGAAGCGCGCCTGTTCCCGCACCTCAACGTGCGCGAAAACCTCCGCTATGGCGCGCCGCGTGCGGCCACGGCCGGCACCTTCGACGACGTGGTCCAGTTGCTGGAGCTGGCGGCGCTGCTGAGACGCCGGCCGGGCCAGCTTTCCGGCGGACAGGCGCGCCGGGTGGCGATCGGACGCGCGTTGCTGCGCCAGCCCCACGCGCTGCTGCTGGACGAACCACTCGCCAACCTGCACCGCGAGGCGCGCGCCGAAGTGCTGGCGCACCTGCTCGCATTGAAACGCCAGTTCGGACTCACCACGATCCTGGTCAGCCACCAGCCCGACGAAGTGACCGCGCTGGCCGACCAGGTGGCGCGCATCGAGGACGGCCGGCTGGTCGCGTTGGAAGGCATCGATGCGTTCAAGGCGGCGGTTGCGATCCCGGCCATGCCCCTCGACGCGCCCGGCGTCCGCGCGACGGGTTAGAGTAGCGTTTGATCCGTCGCCCACGTGAGGAGCCGGCCCATGACCGACCGTTCGACGCAATCCATGCAGCGCGCCTGGTGCGCGGCCGCGCTGCTGGCCGGCGCGCTGGCGTTGGCCGGATGTGGCGGCATCGGCACCAAGCTGCAGCCACCGGACGCCGGCATCCAGCAACTCACCGTCAACAGTGACGGCAGCTGGGCCGTCGTGGTGCGCTTCCACAACTACAGCTACGACACCGGCATGCACGTCTACGCAATCGATGCGAGCTTGAGCTTGAACGGCAAGCTGGCCGGCCACGTCGCCATTTCACCGGCACTGGACATCCCCGCCATGGACGCCGACATCGCCACCGCAACCTTCAAGCCGGACGCCGCCGGTGCCGCTGCACTCGCCGCCGGCAAGCGCAACGCGATCGCGTACACGCTGAAAGGCTCGCTGTCGGTCGGCAAGGGTACGCGGGGCAAGCCGCAACCATTCAAGCTGGACGGTAGCGGCTTCATTTCGCCGGTGCCGGGGGTGTCCAACATCTGGCGTTGATTCCAACGGGTCGCGCGCCGACGCACTCCTGCGAAATGCTTCTCGTGGGAGCCTGCCTGCAGGCGACTGCAATACATAAGGAGACTGCATGACCACCCACTACACCGCCCCGCTCGCCGACATCCGCTTCTGCCTGTACGACCTGCTGGATGTCGAAAAACTGTTCGCGAAACTGCCCGGTTGCGAATCGCTCAACCGCGAACTCATCGACGCGGTGCTGGACGAGGCCGCGAAGTTCTCGCAACAGGTGCTGGCGCCGCTCAACGAAACCGGCGATCGCGAAGGCTGTCGTTTCGACAAGCAAACCGGCAAGGTGGCCACGCCCGCTGGCTTCAAGCAGGCGTACCAGCAATACGTGGAAGCTGGCTGGGCCGGCCTGACCGCACCGGAAGCCTACGGCGGGCAAGGCCTGCCGGAAACCGTTGGCGCGCCGGTCAAGGAAATGATCGATTCGGCCAACCTTGCCTGGGGCACCTATCCGCTGCTTTCGCACGGCGCCACCGAGGCGTTGCGGGTGCACGGCGCGGACTGGCAACAAGAGGCCTTCCTGAAACCCATCGTGTCCGGCGCATGGACCGGCACCATGTGCCTGACCGAACCGCACTGCGGATCCGACCTCGGCCTTTTGAAAACGCGCGCGGAGCCGAGCGCCGACGGCAGCCACGCGATCAGCGGCACCAAGATTTTCATCACCGCGGGCGAACACGATTTCACCGACAACATCGTGCACCTGGTGCTGGCGCGCCTGCCGGATGCGCCCAAGGGCGTGAAGGGCATCTCCCTTTTCATCGTGCCCAAGTTCAGGGTCGGCAAAGACGGCAAGCCGGGCGAGCGCAACGCGCTGCGCTGCGGCGCGATCGAGCACAAGATGGGCCTGAAGGGTTCGGCCACCTGCGTGATGAACTTCGACGGCGCCCAAGGCTGGCTGATCGGTGAGCCCAACAAGGGGTTGAACGCGATGTTCACCATGATGAACACCGCACGGCTCGCGGTCGGGCTGCAGGGCCTGGCGCTGTCCGAACGCGCGTACCAGAACGCGCTGTCCTACGCGCGCGAACGCCTGCAGATGCGCGCGCTGTCGGGTGCGAAGTTTCCCGACAAGCCGGCCGACCCGCTGATCGTGCACGGCGACATCCGGCGCATGCTGCTGACGCAGAAATCGCTGATCGAGGGCGGCCGCGCCTTGGGCCTGTACGCCGCGACGCTGGTCGATATCCAGCATCGCTCGAGCGATACCGATGAAGCCAAACGCGCCGAAGTGCTGGTGTCGTTCCTGACGCCCATCGTCAAGGCGCTGCTGACCGAAAACGCCAACGAGTGCACCAGCCTCGCGCTGCAGATCTACGGCGGCCACGGCTACATCGCCGAACAGGGCATGGAGCAATACGCGCGCGACGCGCGCATCACCACGATCTACGAAGGCACCACCGGCATCCAGGCGCTCGACCTTCTGGGCCGCAAGATCATGCAGCAACGCGGCGAAGGCCTGCAGTTGTTCCTGGGGAGCCTGGGCAGCTTTTGCGCCAAACACGCAAGCGAAGAACCCCTGCAACCGTTCATCCCGAAACTTGCGGCGCTGGCCACGGAATGGGCCGAAGTCACCCAGGGTCTCGGCAAGCGCGCGGTTGCCAATCCGGACGAAATCGGCGCCGCGGCGGTCGACTATCTTTTCTACTCCGGCTACATCGCGCTGGCCTACGCGTGGGCACGCAGCGTGGCCGCAGCGGAAGCGTCGTCGCATCCGGATGATTTCAAGCGGGCCAAGCGCCTGACCGCGAGCTTCTATTACGACCGCATCCTGCCGCGCACCCGCACCCACCTTGCCGCGCTGCAGGCGGGCGCCGACAGCGTGCTGGCGATGCCGGATGCGTTGTTTGGACCAGCTTCCTAGCCCAATCCGGTTTGTTGCTGACTCCGGGGGCGTCCGCAGCACCAAACCCGCCCGGTCGTTGGTGTTCATCGTCATTCCGGGGCCGGCCACAGGTCGGAACCCAGAATCGGTCGTTTGTGTTCGTGGTCATTCCGGGGCCGGCCGCAGGCCGGAACCCGGAATCGGTCTTCATGGCGACGCAAACCGATCCCGGGTTCGCTCCTTCGGAGCAGTAGAAAGCGGGCAGCGCCGTGCCAGAACGGCACAAGCGCTCCAGCACGGTCCGTGTCGCCACTGAGGACGATCTGGAGTGACAATGGAGAAAAAAGGGCCGCGTCGTGTCAGCACCCCGCAAGCAATCCATCACGATCCGTGCCGCCACCGATGACGACCGGGATTTCATCCTGTCGTTGGTGCCGCGCTTCGTCGCGTTTCCATTGCCACGCGGCCGGCGCAAGCGCGCAACCCTGGCCGCGATCCGCACCGACCTCGAGCACGCCTTGCGCAAAGCGCCCCCCGGCGACCATTTCTTCATCGCCGCGAAGCCCGACGGGCAACCCGCCGGCTTCCTGCACCTGCAGCTGCAACGCGATTTCTTTTCCGGCGCGCGGGCCTGCCACGTGTCCGACCTCGCGGTCGCGCCGGGCTGCGATGGGCACGGCATTGGCCGGGCACTGCTGGCGTACGCACAACGCTGGGCCCGCGCGCAGCGTTGCAGCTTGCTGACACTCAGCGTCTTTCCCGGCAATGCCCGGGCTCAGGCGCTGTATGCGCGCGCTGGTTTTGCGCCGGATCTGCTGCGCATGGCCAAGCCTTTGCGCCAGTCACCCGGGCCTGAAAAAACGTGACATGGTTCACATCTGGTGTTAGCTTCACGCCTGCGCATCCGCCGATGCGGATCGCCACGACCCGTCGGAGCGCCGTGCCTGGGCCCGGATCCCGCCAGGGATGGTTCAATGCAACGCTCGCGTGAGGGCTTCGCCATGGCGGAGTCACCTCGATTCCGCTACCGCGCCTTCATCAGCTACAGCCACCGCGACAAGGCGTGGGCTGACTGGCTGCACCGGGCCTTGGAAACCTACCGCGTGCCGTCGCGGCTGGTGGGCACCACCACCGCACATGGCACCATTCCGCGCCGGCTGAATCCGGTCTTCCGCGATCGGGACGAGCTTTCCAGCGCGCCTGAACTTGGCGCCAAGATCAACGCGGCGCTGGCGCAGTCTGAAAACCTCATCGTGATCTGCTCGCCCGCGTCGGCGGCGTCGCGCTGGGTCAACGAGGAAGTGCTGGCGTACAAACGCATG
>JAICHS010000160.1 GCA_025924775.1 Rhodanobacteraceae bacterium | reverse complement strand
CTGCCTGCGCAGCCGCACCGCCGGCGGCGGGGATGGCCAGCGCGTCCGTCGTGGGCGGCTGGTCCATGCCGGGCGGTACTTCCAGCGGCTGGACCTGTTGCGCGGACTTGTAGGCCGGTTCCTTGTGCCGGAACGGGTTGTGGGACTTGATGGTCTGGCAACCGGCCAGCGCGATCGGGGCGAGCAGCAGCAGCGAAAGTAGGATTCGTTTCATGGGCGCATTGTGCATGATCATGGCGTCGCGGCGCCAGCGAGGGAAAGCAGGGTTTCGCGCAGGCGGGTGCGCGCGGGCCCCGGCGGCAACTCGACCAGCGGCAGCCGCAGCGCAGCCCGGCACAACCCCAACTCGGCCAGGCCGGCCTTGACCGGAATCGGATTGGGCGCGCAACTGAGCGCGTCCAGCAGGGGTGCAAGGCGCTCCATCTGGCGCCCTGCCCCGGTCCGGTCGCCGGCGCGCGCGGCATCGCACAGCGAGCGGAACAATTTCGGCACCAGGTTGTTTACCACGGAAACCACGCCTCCGGCACCGGCCAGCATCGCGGCAGCGGCGCTGCCATCGTCGCCGGACAGGTAGACAAATCCCGGCCGCCGAAGTTGCGCGAGCGCGGCGATGCGTTCAGGCGTACCGACGGCCTCCTTGATGCCGATGATGCCGGCGGTGTCGCGCAATGCCGCCACCGTTTCCGGTTGCAGGTCGCAGCCGGTCCGCGAGGGCACGTTGTACATCACCACGGGCAGGTCGCAGTACGTCGAGATCTCGCCGTAGTGCCGACGCAGGCCTTCCTGGGTCGGGCGCACGTAGTAAGGCGTCACCACCAGCGCCGCATCGGCCCCCAGCGCCTTGACGCGCCGGACCGCCGCGACCGTCTTGGCCGTGGCCGCCTCGCCGGCGCCCGCGACCACCGGCACCCGATGCGCAATGCGCTCGACCGCAAACACCAACAGCCGGTCGTAGTCGTGCGCCCCCAGCATGTGCGCCTCGCCGGTGGAACCGGCGACCACGATGCCCTGGGTGCCGCCCTCCAGCTGGTAGTCGATCAATCGCCCGAACGCAGCCAGGTCGAGCGCACCGTCCGCATCAAACGGTGTGACGATGGCGCACAGGCTGCCTGAAAGGTCCACGACGCGCGCTCCGCACTCGTACAAACCCCGCATCATAGGGCAATCCCGTCGCGGAATTGTCGATTCCACGCCGCGACGCCGAAACGGCCCTGGCCATGGACGCCAACCCGCTGGCCACTCCGGCGGCGCCCGCACGCCACGGTAATCGCACTTCGGCTTGAACCCCACTATTCTTTCGCGCGTGAACCCCAAGACCGTCACCCGCCTGAACCCGCCGACTACGCGCCCCGCCACCGACCACCAGTTGCTGATCCAGGCGGTCGCGCCGGTGACGGATTCACCCCTGCTGGTGTTGTCGCGGCGCATCGCCGATGCCGGCTGCAATCTCGTCGAATCGCGCGTCGCCACCGTCGGCGCGGACGTTTCGGTGCTGCTGCTGGCCAAGGGCGGCTGGGATGCCATCGCCAAGCTCGAGACCGCGCTGGTTCGCATCGGCCGCGGCGACAACCTGCATCTGCTGAGCTACCGCACCCAGGCGCGCGACCAGCAGAGCCACCTGCTGCCGTACATGGTCGAGGCGGTGGCCGCCGACAAGCCCGGCGTGCTGGTGGAGCTGATCGATTTCTTCAACCACCGCGCCATCAGCATCGAGCAGATGTCCTCGATGCGTTACCAGGCCATGCAGACCGGCGCGGACATGTTCCAGGCCCAGATCACCATCGGCATCCCGGCCGACACCCGCATCGCGGAACTGCGTGACGAATTTATGGAAATGTGCGACGGTTTGAACCTCGATGCGATTATGGATCCGGTGAAATTCTGATGACCACGCTGAAGATCGGCAACAAGGTCCCCAAGCTTTCCGGCGTGACCCAGTCCGGCGATACCCTGAAGCTCGCCGACCTGCGCGGCCAATGGCTGGCGCTATATTTCTATCCCAAGGACAACACCACCGGCTGCACGCGCGAGGCCGGCGAGTTCCGCGACCTGTACACGAAGTTCAAGCGCCGGGGCGCCACGCTCGTGGGCGTGTCGCGCGACAGCGCGCGCTCGCACTCCGGGTTCAAGGAAAAACTCGGGCTGCCGTTCCAACTGGTGGCCGACACCGACGAAGCCTGGTGCAAGGCCTTCGATGTGATCCGCAAGAAGAAGCTGTATGGCCGCGAGTACCTCGGCATCGAGCGCAGCACCTTCCTGATCGACCCCGACGGCAAGCTGGCGCAGGAATGGCGCGGCGTGAAGGTACCGGGCCACGCGCAAGCCGTCCTGGACGCGATTCCCGCCAAGTGAGCAAGCCCGTCCGATCCGCCGCCGCCACGCGCACCCGGCGCGTGCCCGCCCCTTCGCCCACCCGACCCGGAGCCCGCATGCCCAAGCCGCCTGCCCGGCGCATCTATGCGCTGGACACCAACGTGTTGCTGCACGATCCCACCGCGCTGTTCCGCTTCGAGGAACACGACGTATTCATCCCGATGACGGTGCTGGAGGAGCTGGACGAGAAAAAGTCCGGCGTCTCCGAAGTCGCGCGCAACGCCCGCCAGGCCAGTCGCTTCCTCAACGAGCTGATCGAGCGCAACAACAGCCACGGCATCGCCGATGGCGTGCCGCTCGAGCAACCCGACGGCGTGCGGCTGCGCAAGGGCGCGGCCAGTGGCCGCCTGTATTTCCAGACCCGGACCAGCAGCGGCCAGGGCAAGGCCGACAACCGCATCCTCGCCGCGATCCTGGACCTGCGCGAGCACCACCCCGACGCCGCGGTGGCGCTGGTGTCCAAGGACATCAACCTGCGCATCAAGGCGACCATCTTCGGCGTGGCCGCCGAAGACTACGAAAACGACCGCGCACTGGACGATTTCTCGCTGCTGTACACCGGCGCCGCCGAACTGCCCGCGGATTTCTGGGACCGCCACCCCGACCTGCGCTCGTGGTCCGACCACGGCCAGACGTACTACGAGGTGAAGCCGCGCGAGGACGAGGTCTGGCGGCCGAACGAATGCCTGTACCTGCCGGGCGAGAATTCGGTCGAGCTGCGCGTGCTGGAGGCGAGCGGCGACAAGACCCGGCTGGCCCTGCTGCACGACTACACCAACAGCGCGCACAGCGTGTGGGGCATCGCCGCGCGCAACCGCGAGCAGAACTTCGCGCTCAACATGCTGATGGACCCGGAGATCGACTTCGTCACCCTGCTCGGCACGGCCGGTACCGGCAAGACCCTGCTGGCGCTGGCCGCGGGCCTGGCGCAGGTGATGGACCAGCAGCGCTATCGCGAAATCATCATGACCCGCGCCACCGTCTCGGTCGGCGAGGACATCGGCTTCCTGCCGGGCACCGAAGAAGAAAAGATGACGCCGTGGATGGGCGCGCTCACCGACAACCTGGAAGTGTTGACCAATCCGCAGGATGGCGGTTCGTGGGGCCGGCAGGCCACCAACGACATCCTGGCCTCGCGCATCAAGATCCGTTCGCTCAACTTCATGCGCGGGCGCACCTTCCTGTCGCGCTACCTGATCATCGATGAGGCGCAGAACCTGACGCCCAAGCAGATGAAGACCCTGATCACCCGCGCCGGCCCCGGTACCAAGATCGCGTGCCTCGGCAACGTTGAGCAGATTGACACGCCCTACCTCACCGAAACCACCTCGGGCCTCACCTACGCCGTGGACCGCTTCAAGCAGTGGCCGCACGCCGCGCACGTGACCCTGCGGCGTGGTGAACGGTCGCGGCTGGCGGATTTCGCTTCGGAGGCGCTGTGAAGGAGCGGGAAGCAGGGAACGGGGAGCAGGGAACAAAAGTCCCTCGCTCCTACTCCGCCGTTCGCCGTTCCCGGTCCCCCGCTCCCGCTGTCTGCTTGACCATCGCCGGCTCCGATTCCGGCGGCGGCGCGGGTATCCAAGCCGACCTGAAAACCTTCGCCGCGCTGGGCGTGCACGGCACTAGCGCGATCACGGCGTTGACCGCGCAGAACACCCAAGGCGTCACCGCGGTGCACCCGGTGCCCATGCGGCACCTCATTGCCGAACTCGACGCGGTGTTCGACGATTTCGCCGTCACCGCGGTCAAGACCGGCATGCTGGGCGATGCGCGCACGGTGCACTGCGTGGCGCGCGAGTTGGCACGTCGCAAGCCCCGCTGGCTGGTCGTCGATCCGGTGATGATCGCAACCTCGGGCGCCCGCCTGCTGGACCCGTCCGCCGTGCGCGTGCTGATCGAGCGCCTGATCCCACTGGCCGACCTGCTGACCCCCAATCTGCCGGAGGCCGAAGCCCTGACCGGCATCGCGATCCACACGTCACGCGACGGCGAACGCGCCGGCGCGATGCTGCGCGACTTCGGCGCCAGGGCCGTGCTGCTGAAAGGCGGCCACGGCCACGGCCGCGAAGTGGTCGACCGCTGGTTCGACGCACGCGGCACGTTCGAAATCCGCAACCGCAGGCTGCCGTTCGACGCCCACGGCACCGGCTGCACGCTATCCTCTGCGCTGGCGGCAGAACTGGCGAAGGGTCGCTCTCTGCGCGTCGCCGCGCGCCGCGCCATAGCCTTCGTACAGCGTGCGCTCGCGCACGCCTACGTGCCGGGCCTGACACCACTCAGGGTTCTGGACCAGCGCGCACGCTAACATCGCACCATCGTCATCCCGCTGCACGCCATGACCACGCTGCTGATCCTCCGCCTCGTTCTGCTCGGCCTGATCGCTCTGTTCCTGCTGAGTGCGCTCGCCGTGCACCTGCGCTCGCGGGTGCGCCTGAAACTCCGTCGCCAGCTGACCGGCCACGCGATGGTGTTCGCGCCGTACAACCTCTTGATGTACGCGTTCTCGGCGGTGCCCGCCGGCGCCTTCCCGGACCGCAGGGGCTTCCCCGCGGTCGACGCGCTGAAGGAAAACTGGCAGGCGATCCGTGACGAAGCTGCCGCGCTCACCGACGAAGGCCACATCCGCAACGCGCTCAAGGGCGACGACGCCAGTTTCGCCTCGTTCCTGAAGCAGGGCTGGAAGCGCTTCTACGTGAAGTGGTACGGCGAGCCGCTGGCATCGGCGCAGGCGCTGTGCCCGAAGACGGTGGAACTGGTCAACGCGATTCCCGGTGTCAAGGCCGCGATGTTCGCGCTGCTGCCACCGGACGTTACCTTGAACCTGCACCGCGACCCGTTCGCCGGCTCGCTGCGTTACCACCTCGGCCTGATGACGCCCAATTCCGATGCCTGCCACATCGTCGTGGACGGACAGGATTACTCGTGGCGCGACGGCGAGGACGTGGTGTTCGATGAAACCTGCGCGCACTGGGTCGAGAACAAGACCGACACCACCCGCGTGATCCTGCTGTGCGACGTCGAGCGTCCATTGAAATCACGTGCGATGGCGTGGATCAACCACCACGTCAGCAACTTCATGGGCGCGATCACGGCCTCACCCAACCAGGTCGGGGAACCCACCGGCGCCATCAACCGCCTGTTCTCCTCACTGCGCCAGCGCCGCGAAAAAAGCCGCGCCTTCAAGCATCGCCACCACGGCCTGTTCAAGACCCTCAAGGTTGTCGGCAGCCTCGCCGTGATCTGGGTGCTGCTGCTGGCGCCGTGGCCG
>JAICHS010000159.1 GCA_025924775.1 Rhodanobacteraceae bacterium | reverse complement strand
GGGGTCACATCTACATTGCGCTGCCGCCGCTGTACAAGATCAAGCAGGGCAAGAACGAGTTGTACCTCAAGGACGATGCGGCGCTCAACGAGTACCTGATCGCCAGCGCGGTGCAGGATGCCGCGTGGTTGCCGGGCGGCGATGCGGCACCCGTGCAAGGCGGCGCACTGGAGACTTTGCTGCGTCAGTACCAGACCGCGCTTGACCAGATCGGACGGTTGGCTCAGCGCGGTGACGCCAGCGTGTTTACGGCCATGCTGGAATACGCGCCGCTCGAGGATGGCATGTGGGCCGACGCGGCGGCGATGCACGCATGGGCGGACGGTTTGACGTCCAAACTCAACGCGACCGGCTTGGGCCGCCCACACTTCCGCCTGGAGTTTCGTGCCGCGGCCGACGAGCACCCCGCGGCGTGGTTGCTGCAACGTGCACAACACGGCACCGAGCACACCTGGGTGTTGCCGCGCAGCTTCTTTTCGGGCGCCGATTTCCGGCCGTTGCTGGAAGTGTCGCGAGCCCTGCACGGCCGGGTTGCCCCGGCTTCGGAGGTCCGCCGCGGCAATGCCGCGCAGGCGGTTGCAAGTTTCGCTGCGGCGCGTGCATGGCTGTTCGAGGAGGCCAAGAAGGGCCGGCAGATTCAGCGCTTCAAGGGCCTTGGCGAGATGAATCCGGAGCAGCTGTGGGAAACCACGGTCAACCCCGACACGCGGCGGCTGTTGCAGGTCCACATCGAGGACGCGTTGGAAACCGACCAGATTTTCTCGACCTTGATGGGCGACGTGGTGGAACCGCGCCGCGAATTCATCGAGAAGAATGCGTTGCGGGTAGGCAACCTCGATGTCTGACTTGCACCACGCGGCATGAACGAATCCATTTCAGGTACTTGAGGTTTGCGCATCGTACGCGCTACCCTCACGCTCCCCGTTTGCAACACGCACGGTTCCCCCCGCAAGAGGCGTTCCGATGAAGCTTGATTCCCGCTGGCTGGTGTGCGGCTTGTGCTCCACCCTTGCCTTGGCGCTCGTGCCGGCCATTGCCTCCGCGCAATCGGCGGGATCGAAGTGCAGCGACATGCAGATGCTGCAGGGCAAGTGCGACCAGCAGTCGAAGAAGTCGAACCAGAAATCGGGAGAGCAGGAACAGAAGAACCAGTACCCCAACGCCACCCGCAAGCAGCCCAAGGTCACCGGCGTCGGTCCCGGCGAAGCCAAGCCGCTCAACGAGGGCCTTGCGGCCGCGAATTCCGGCGACTCCGCCACCGCGCTGAAGGATCTCCAGCCGATCGCCGATTCGGGCAAGAGCGCCTATGCCAAGTCACTCGCGATGCTTGGCCTTGCGCAGGTGAAGTATCGCGGGGGCGATACCAAGGGCGCGATCGCGCTGCAAAAGCAGGCGCTCGATTCGAACGCGCTGGACAACAACAGTTACTTCCAGGGACTTGAAACCCTCGCGCAGATGTACATCGCCGACGAGGATTACAGCGATGCCTTGACCACGCTGGATACCTGGACCAAGGAAAGCGGCGCGCAGTCTGCCGACGTGTATGCGCTGCAGGGCAACGCCTACTACCGGTTGCAGAAATACCCGCAGGCGGTTGCGGCCATCCAGAAGGCCAAATCCCTTTCCACCAAACCGCAGGCCAGCTGGGACCAGATCGAAATGGCCAGCTACTTCGCGATGGACAAGTACGACGATGCCGCCAAGCTGGCCGAGGCCGCCCTGGCCAAGGATCCGAACAACAGCACGCTGCTGCAGAATGTCATCGCCATCTACATCAATGCGCATCAGGACCAGAAGGCGCTGGCGCTGCTCGAGCGTGCGCGCGCCAACGGCCAGATCAAGGACCAGGCCGGTTACATGAACATGGCCAAGATGTATGACAACCTCGGCCAGAACAGCTCCAATCCCAAGACCAACGCGATGAAGGCCGTAGGTGTGCTGCAGGAAGGCATGAGCAAGGGCATCGTCCAGCCCGGCTACGATTCCTACAAGTTGCTGGGCGATTCCTATGCGGTCGCCGGCGATTACAAGAACGCGGTCGTCGCGTACGGCAAGGCCGCGCCCGATGCCAAGACCGGCGAAGTCGATTTTCTGCGCGGCCAGATGCTGGAGCAGCTCGATCAGCACAAGGCGGCGCGGGATGCGTTGAAACAGGCCGTCGCCAAGGGCGGGTTCAAGCGCGTAGGTGCGGCGTATCTCACGCTCGGCAACGCCGAGCTTGCGTTGAAGGACAAGGCCGCTGCGCGTGCGGCTTACGAGCAAGCAGCGCAGGATCCGGAAACGCGTGCCGATGCACAACGCACGTTGAAGCAGCTCGGCCACAAAAAGTAGTCGGTGGTCTGGCGCTATTTTTCAGGGCAACTAGCAACGAATATGACCTTTGCCCCCTAGGCAAACTCGTCACACTGGTGTAACGTTTTAAAACTTTATTTCCGCCGCCTTGGTTGTGGTGCCGTCTCGGACAGCGAACGGTAGCTGCAGTGGGGCCCAACAGGTCAGCGACTGGTTCAATCACGATGGCACGTACGTCGGCTCGAGACCGCAAACGGTTCAACTGGTGGCGCACGATTGCGATCGCGTTCGCGATTGCCTTGCACGCCGGCATCATCATCATGCTGTTGGCGCCGGCGGCACCGCCCGGTGCCAAGCAGGCGAACAAACAGGCCATCGTGCGCGTCCAGTTCATTCCGCCGCCGCCGCCACCACCTCCCCCGCCGCCGCCGCCGCCGGAGCCGCCGAAGCAGCCGCCGCCGAAGGAAATCAAGCTGGAAAAGCCACCGCCGATGCCCCCGCCGCCGGCGCCGCCGCCGCCGCAGGAGCTTTCGACCATGTCGACCCCTGCTGCGCCGCCGCGTCCACCGGCGCCGCCGCCGCCGCCCGCTGACGTTTCGGCGTCGATCGACATCAGCTACAAGAACCGCAATCCTCCGCAGTACCCGATCCAGGCGATGCGCCAGGGTCACCAGGGTGAGGTGATCCTCAACATCACCATCAACGCCGAGGGTGAGGTGACCAACGTCACCATCGAGAAATCGAGCGGTTACCGGGAGCTTGACCGTGCTGCCGAACAGGCCGCACGCAAGTGGAAGTTCAATCCCGGTGTCCACAATGGCAAAGCCGCTGGCGGCGTAGTCCGGGTTCCGGTCAACTTCAGCCTCCAGGGTGTCATGTAGATTTCACGTTCCACAGGTCTCCGTCCATTAGAGTTCTTCAACCAGTGTTCCACTTGCTACAACTTGAAGGAAGGGTAGCGCCATGATCCAAGAAGCAGCCTCCGCCGCCGCCGCACCAGTCGGCAATGCCAACGCGCAAGCCCTGCAGCAGGTTGGCGCGAGTCACTTTCTCCACGAAATCCTGACCCATCCGCTCGCCCACGCGATCGACTTCATCGTATTGATCGTGCTGGTGGTGATGTCGATCTCTTCGTGGTACTACATCATCGCCATCGCGATCCGCAACGCGTTGCTGCGTTCGCGCATGGACAAGGTGATCCAGAAGTTCTGGGATACGCCCTCCGCGCAGGATGCGGTACGCGTGATGGAAAAGCAGCCGCGTACCGAACCGTTCTCCAAGATTGCGCTGGAAGCGGCCTCCGCGGCCGCGCATCATCAGCGGCATGAAGGCAGCCGCATGGTCGAGGCGCTGAACCGTTCCGAGTTCGTCGATCGCGCGTTGCGCCAGGCGGTCGAACGCGAAAGCCGCAACCTCGAAGGTGGCCTCACCTTGCTGGCTACGGTCGGTTCCGCCGCGGTGTTCGTCGGCCTGCTGGGTACCGTGATGGGCATCTACTACGCCTTGATCAACCTGGGCGCCAGTGGCGAGTCCTCGATCTCGGCGGTCGCGGGCCCGGTCGGCCAGGCGCTGATCATGACCGCCATCGGTCTGTTCGCGGCCATCCCGGCGGTCATCGCATACAACGCCTATTCGCGCGCCAACCGCGTCACGATCGCCCACTTCGACGAATTCGCGCACGACCTGCACGACTTCTTCGCAACGGGTGCGCGCGTGGAAACCGGGTCGGCCGCAATTGCGCGCCAGGCATCCGCAGCAGCCACACCGCCGGCGGCCAAGAAGTAAGAGGGTTCGTTCATGGCCATGAGTACCAATAGCGGCGGTGGTCCCGTCGCCGACATCAACATCACCCCGCTCATCGACGTGATGCTGGTGTTGCTGGTGATCTTCATGATCACCGCGCCGCTGGTGCAGCACAATATCAAGATCGACCTGCCCCAGCCCAATCCCAACGTCAAGCCGCCGGAAAATCCGCCAACGCCGCATACGCTGTTCATCCAGGCCGATGGCACGATGACTTGGGACAACGTGCCGATCAGCAACATCGACCTGCAGGCGCAGTTGGCCACGATCGGTACCAAGACGCTGGACGACCAGCCACAGGTGCACATCAAGGCCACCGACGACACCCAGTACAACTACCTGGCCGAAGTGATGGCCGAAGCACGTCGCTACAACGTGCAGAAAATCGGCTTCGAGAAGTGAGGACCTGACGTCATGTCAATGAGCGTGGGTGACAACTCAGGCAGCGAGATTCCCAAGGCCGAGATCAACGTGACGCCGCTGGCGGACGTGATGCTGGTGCTGCTGATCATCTTCATGATCACGGCGCCCTTGATGTCGCACAAGGTCAAGGTCGACCTGCCGCGGGCTGATCCCAACACCAAGCCGGTGCCGATTGAAGTACCGCCGATCGACTTGGCCGTCGAAGCCGACGGAACCCTGTACTGGAACGACAGCCTGATCAGCGACGCCATTCTGTCGGCCAAACTGCGCGCCGAAGCCAGCAACACGCCGCAGCCGGAACTGGACATCCGCGCGGACAAGACCACGCCCTACAGCATCATCTGGAAGGTGATGCAGGAGGCGAAGGACGCAGGCATGGTGCACGTGGGCTTCATCACCCACGGCAAGGCCAAGAACGGTTCCTCGCAGTGATTGGTTAGGGGCTCAAGGTTTGGGAAATGCCGCGCATTGCGCGGCATTTCTTTACCTGACTGGCGCCGAATGTCGGCAAAAATCGCCGCCATTCCGAGTTTCCCTGCGATGCAGCCGCAGGCGCCCCGAAATAACGGGATGAAAGCTGCTTGCTGACAGATTGCGAAACCAGGTTTTTTCATGCGAGCGCGGAAAGATAGCGCCGCACCGTCGGCGCCAGGCCGTCGTATAGTGCCTCGCAGATCAATGCATGGCCGATCGAAACTTCCGCGAGCTGCGAGATGGCCCGCCGGAATGCCGGCAGGTTGCGCTGGTTGAGGTCGTGCCCCGCGTTGACCGCGAGGCCCGCGGCAACCGCCAGCGCCGCCGTTTGCGCGCAGCGGTGAAGTTCGGCAGCGTAGTTGCCGTCCGCGAACGCATGTGCGTACGGCCCGGTGTACAGCTCGATCCGCGCGACGCCGAGTGCGCGCGCGCGTTCGAAACCCGTGTTGCTACCGGCGTCCACAAACAGCGAAACGCGGCATCCACAGCGGTTCAGTACTTCCACCAGCGGCACCAGCCGGTCGAGGTCGCGGCCCAGATCGAAACCGTGGTCCGAAGTGACCTGCCCGTCCGCGTCCGGAACCAGCGTCGCCTGGGTGGGCCGCGCCGTGCGCACGATTTCGAGCAAGCCAGGGTAGCCGGCGCGGGCGGGCGCAAACGGATTGCCTTCGATGTT
>JAICHS010000158.1 GCA_025924775.1 Rhodanobacteraceae bacterium | reverse complement strand
TCGCTGCGTCCGGCGCGCACACGGTTGCGTGGCCGACCTTGCGGCCGGGCCGCGGCGACTTGCCGTAGTCGTGCCAATGGGTGCCCGGAACCGCCAGCATCTTGTCGCGGTCGGGCAGCGCTCCGATCCAGTTGAGCATGCACGAAGGAAAGCGCGCGGAGGTATCGCCCAGCGGCATGCCCAGCACCGCGCGGACGTGGTTTTCGAACTGCGAGGTGACCGCACCCTCGATCGTCCAGTGCCCGGAGTTGTGCACGCGTGGCGCCATCTCGTTGCCCAGCAGCTTGCCGTCCTTGACGAACAACTCCAGCGCGAACACGCCCACGTAACCCAGCCGCTCGGCGATCGCACGCGCGTGCGCAAACGCCGCAGTGTGGATGGCCTCGCCGCGCTCCGCGGGCGCGAGACTGGCATTCAGGATGCCATCGACGTGCCAGTTGCGCGTGACCGGCCATGCCCGGAACTCACCGGACGCCGTGCGCGCGGCAACCACCGAGGCCTCGAAATCGAACGGCACGAAACCTTCCAGGATCAAGCCACGGGTCGCCACGTGTTCGCCCAAAGCCGCCCATGCCGCATCGGCGTCGGCCAGGGTCTTGATGCGGAACTGGCCCTTGCCGTCGTAAC
This sequence comes from Rhodanobacteraceae bacterium, assembly GCA_025924775.1. Lineage (GTDB taxonomy): Bacteria > Pseudomonadota > Gammaproteobacteria > Xanthomonadales > Rhodanobacteraceae > 66-474. Next base: position 5,079 of record JAICHS010000158.1, on the reverse strand, counting down.
CCTCGCGGCGGGTCTTCAGGATGGCCGGTGCGCCGATCTTCGCCAGTGCCGCGCCCAGTCCAGCACGCGAGGCGACGTCCTCGAACTCGGCGGTCGGCAGGCCGCACTGGCGAAACAGCGTTTTCTCCAGGATGCGGTCCTGCGCCGTAGCCAACGACAGTGCATTGGGCGCCACCCGTGTACGCGAGGTCAGCCACTCGGCGGTGTGCGCCGGCACGTTTTCGAAATCGAAGGTCGCGGCATCGATGCCCTCGGCGAAGGGTCCCAGCTTGTCGGGATCGTCCCAACCCACCGTGGACAACGGCGCGATTTGCCCCGCGCAGGCGTCGGCCACCTCGTCCACGATGCTGAACCGCACGCCCAACGGCGTACCTGCCAGCACCATCATCTTGGCCAGCTGGCCACCACCCAGGATGCCCAGTGTGCTCATCGACGCGTGCTCCGCGCCTTCGGCTTGGCCGCCGCGGGGCGCGGTGGCTCCAGCCGCGGGTCGGAACGCGCCAGCACCTGTGCCGTTTGCGCTGCGCGGAAACGCTCGAGCGCCGTGGCGACCGCATCGTCATGCAGCGCCACGATCGCGGCGGCCAGCAGTCCCGCGTTCTTCGCACCCGATTCGCCGATCGCGAGTGTACCCACCGGCACACCGGCCGGCATCTGCACAATCGACAGCAACGAATCCAGGCCCTTCAGCGCCCGTGACTGCACCGGCACGCCCAGCACCGGCACGCGCGTCTTGGCGGCCAGCATGCCCGGCAGGTGCGCGGCACCACCGGCGCCGGCGATGATCACCTCGAGCCCGCGGGCCACCGCGCCTTCGGCGTAGGCAAACAGCTTGTCCGGCGTGCGGTGCGCGGACACCACCTCGACCTCGTGCGCGATGCCCAGCGACTCCAGCGTCTCGGCTGCGTGCCGCATGGTTTCCCAGTCCGAACGTGAGCCCATCACCACCCCAACACGGGGCGCAACCATCGTCTTCCGCATGGTTTCACCAACGCAAAACCAGTATTGTACGCGGCATGGACAAGCGCCTGCTGGACATCCTGTGCGACCCGGTCACCAAGACCCCGGTGCGGCCGCTGCGTCGCGACGAACTGGACGCGCTCAACCGCGCCATCGCGGCGGGCAGCCTCGATACCGTGGCTGGCCAGAAGGTTGCCGCGCCGCTGACCGCCGGGCTGATCACCACCGACCGCAAGGTGGTGTACCGGATCGAGGACGACATCCCGGTGATGCTGGCCGAGGAGGGCATCGGCACCCTGCAACTCAACGATTTTCCGGCTTGAGGATGCCCTCCGGATCGTTGCCGGATCCGGCAAGTACCCGGTGTCTGGTCGCGGCCTGATTCCACAACCAAAGCTGCCCGCCAGCGCCAGTGCGGGGGCTGTGAGCCGGCTCACGCTCTGGCGCGCATTCAGGCGCATACTGGCGGTCCGGCTTCAGCAACATGAACAGGTTTTCTCCGATGACGCCCGTCCCGCTCGATCCGCACGCAAACGCCGATCCAAAGGTGGTGGACATCGGTGCGCACGCATCCGCAGACAACGACCACGTCGGTGGCCTGCTGGTCGCCGTGCGCGAAATGACCTTGAAGGAAACCGCGAACCTGGTCGCGGCCCTGCTGGACAACGTGGACGACACGCTGTTCGACCTTGCGGAAAAGGCCGAAAGCAACGCCAGCCAGACCGAATACTTCGATGGCATGCGCGAAACCCGCAAGAAGCGCCCGCGCATCGAGCGCCTGTTTGGCGAGCGCGTCGCGCGCGGCTTCGCGGATTTCGCGGTCGGGCGCCAGCCCCGCCCCAATGAAGCCCAGCGGGCGTTCTCGGCCAGCGGCGAACTGAGCCTGGTGGACGACCGCGAACTCGAGGAATCGCTGGCGGTTTCCAGCATGGTGGCCAAGGCCGACGGACGCCTGTCCGGGGCATTGATGGCCCTGAACCAGCGGCTCTCGGTCTTGAGCGGTGGCCGCACCACCACCAATGCGGGCAACCCGCTCGGCCCCAACGCCCTGGCCGAAGCCTTCCGCGAAGCGCTGGGCGAACTGACCGACGTCAACATCCGGGTGCGCCTGATCATCCTGAAGATGTTCGAGCGCTACGTGCTGAAGGTACTCGATAAACTGTACCACGACGTCAACGTCAGGCTGGTGCAGGCCGGCGTGCTGCCGCAACTGCAGCATCCCGGCGTGGTGCGCCGGCCAGGTTCCGCCGGCGCCACGGTGCGCGCAGCAGAGGCCGTGGCCGCGGCAGCGGGTGGCCCCCTCGACAACGCCGGGGGCTTCGTGGCCGCCGACGCCTCGGACGAACTGCACCAGGAGTTGATGCAACAGCTCACCGCGCTGTTGGCCACGCGTGGCAATTCCACGTATTCGACCGGTCGCCGCTACGCGACCGGTGGCATCCCCACGCTCACGCCGGCGGAGCTGCTGGGCGCGCTGACCTTGCTGCAGGGCGAATCGCGCCCGTTGCCGGCGGTTCCCACGGCCATCGACACCACCTCGGCGGTGGACATGGTGCAGCACCTCAAGGACGAGCTGATGGCGCAGATCCAGCGCCTCTCGGGCGCGGCCCACGCCAACGTTTCCGGCAGCGACGAGGACACCATCGACCTGGTCGGGATGCTGTTCGAATACGTCCTGCAGGACCACACCATCCCCGCGCCGATGCAGGTGCTGCTGGCGCGGATGCAGATTCCCTACCTGAAGGTCGCGATCCTCGACCGCCGCATGTTCGCGCACGCCTCGCATCCCGCGCGCAAGCTGCTGGATCAGCTGGCCGACGCGGCCAAGAGCTGGTCCGAGGAGTCCGATCGCGACCATCGCCTGTTCGACAAGGTCAAGGCCACCGTCGAATCCCTGCTGCAGGATTTCGACGACGACGTCGGGGTGTTCGAACGCAGACTGGCCGACTTCACCCAATTCGTGGAGCAGAACCGCAAGCGCGCCGAGCTGGCCGAAAGCCGCGCCACCGAAGCCGCGCGCGGACGCGAGCGCCTGCAGAACGCGCGCCGCCGCGCTGCCCAGGAAATCCTGTCGCGCATCAACGACCGCAACCTGCCGGCCCTGCTGCGCGGCGTGTTGACGCGCCCCTGGGCCAATTACCTGGTGTTGCTGGTGTTGCGCCAGGGCGCCGATTCCGCGGACTTCCGCGCGGCCGTGCACTTCGTCGACGACTTCATCGCCACCGCGGACGTCCCGCACGGCGCACCCGCGCACCAAAGCTATCGCGAAGCGCTGCCTTCGCTCGAAAAACACCTGCGCGAGGGCCTGGTCACCGTCGCGTTCCAGGAACCCGACATCGTGCGGCTGCTGGACGAGCTGCGCAAGTTCTGGCGGCAGCAACTGGGCGAGCCCACGCCAGCGCCCGCACCCGCGCTCGACACCGACGCCGTGCTGGGGGTCACGCCGGACGCGCAACCCCCCATCACCGAAACCGCGCCGGAAGTCGAAGACGATTTCGACCCCGACGACATGTCGGTCAATATCGACGCGGGCTGCCTGCAGGCCGTGCGCGAGCTCAAGGTGGGCGATTGGGTGGAATTCAGCGACGATGCCGGCACGCGCGAGCGCGCCAAGCTGTCGTGGATCAGCCCGATCAGCGGCAAGTACCTGTTCGTCAACCGGCGTGGCCTGAAGGTGGCCGACCGCACCGCGGTGCAACTGGCGACCGAACTGCACGACAACCGCGCGATGATTTTGGAGGAAGTGCCGCTGTTCGACCGCGCGCTGGACGCCATCGTGGATCGCCTGCGCAAGACCCAACCTGCGCCGCCGCAACCCGCGCGATGAGTGCCGCCGACGCACGACCACAGCCGCCGGTTGCGGAGGCCATTCGCGCCGACGTCGCGCGTGCGCTGGCCGAAGACATCGGCCCGGGCGATGTCACTGCCGCGCTGATCGACCCGGCCGCGCGGGCCCGCGCCCGTATCGTCAGCCGCGAGGCCGCGGTGCTGGCAGGCAGCCCGTGGGCGGAAGCGTGTTTCCGGCAACTCGACCCGCAGGTGCGCATCGCTTGGCACCGTCACGATGGCGACGCCATCGCCGCCGACGAAGTGGTGTGTGAACTCGCGGGCAACGCGCGGGCACTGGTTGCAGGCGAGCGCAACGCGCTCAACTTCCTGCAAACGCTGTCCGGCACCGCGACGGTGACGCGCAGCTATGTGGATGCGGTTGCCGGAACGCGCGCGCGAATCCTGGACACCCGCAAGACCATTCCCGGCCTGCGCCTGGCACAAAAATACGCGGTGCGCTGCGGCGGCGGCCACAACCACCGCATGGGGTTGTACGACGCCATCCTGATCAAGGAAAACCACGCCGTCGCGGCCGGCGGCATCGGCCCGGCGATCCGCGCCGCGCGCGCGGCCAGCCCGGGCGTGTTCCTGGATTGCGAAGTCGAGTCGCTGGACGAGTTGCGCGAAGCGATCGATGCCGGCGCCGACCGCGTGTTGCTGGATGAGTTCAGCGACGCGCAGCTGCGTGAGGCCGTCGCCCTCGCCGCGGGCCGCGTGCCGTTGGAAGTTTCCGGCAGCGTCAACCTTGAACACGTACGCCAGATCGCGCAGACCGGTGTCGATTGCATTTCCATCGGCGCGCTGACCAAGCACGTCCACGCGGTCGACCTGTCGATGCGGTTCGAGGACGCCTGATCCATCCCAACCCCTTGCGTCGGTGCAACGATCCGCGCCGGCCCTCGCGCCGCGGCGCATAATGGTGCGCATGCAACAGGCATGAGGATCGCAACATGGGCAACAATCAGGCAACGGGGCAACTGCACGCCGCTGCAACCACTTCGGCAACGGCCACCCAAGCCACGCGGATGCGGGCAGCCATCGACCAGGCCGTGGCCGTCGGACCGGGCTTCCTGCGCGGCGACGTGGACGCCAACCACATGGCCAACACCATGGTCGGCGCGGTGCGCGGTTACGTCGAGCAGGAGCACACCAACGGCAGCGACGGCGCGCCGCATGATTCCGAAGCCCGTGCGCTGCAGAACGTGCTGGCCGAACTGATGGCCTGCGGCTCCGGGTTTCTTGCCGGCCGCTGCGACGCCGCCTGCGTCGCGCGCACCATGACCCAGATGG
>JAICHS010000157.1 GCA_025924775.1 Rhodanobacteraceae bacterium | reverse complement strand
GCGGCACGCGGGCCTCGAGGCTGACCGCCATGCTGGCCCGGTCCACCTTGACCAGGATGTCGTCCGGCAGGTAGCCGATCAGGTCGCTGTAGGTCATGCGTTCCATCGGCTCGCGCAGGTCGGGCCAGCGCGCGAAATCGGCCAGCGGGGTTTGCGGCTCCCGCGCGTGCAGCACCAGTGCCGCCGGGTCGAACCAGTGCGACACCAGCAGCAGGTAACGCGCATCGACGGAGTCCGCGCCCAGCATGTGCCCGAGCAGCCCGGCCTTGGTGCCGGGATTGCGGAGCCGCAGGCGCGGCGGCAGGGCACGGTTGGCGCCACGGAACAGCGCTTCATACAACCCGGGGCGCGCCCGCAGCGAGCCCGCGATGTGCGCCCGCAGCGGCCGCGGCACCGCGTCCAGCCAGCGCCCCAGCCGCAGCGCCCACGCATAGCGGCTGTAACCGGCAAACAGCTCGTCGCCGCCGTCGCCCGAAAGCGAGACGGTCACGCGCCCGCGCGCGAGCTGCGACACCAGGAACGTCGGAATCTGCGACGAGTCCGAAAACGGCTCGTCGAACATCGTCGGCAGCATCGGGATGACGTCCAGCGCGTCGCGCGCGGACACGTACAGCTCGTGGTGCGCGGTGCCCAGGTGGTGCGCCACTTCCCGGGCGTACCTCGCCTCATCGTGCGCCTGCTCGTGGAAGCCGATGGAAAAGGTCTCGACGGGGCGCGTGGACTGCGCCTGCATCAACGCCACCACCGTCGATGAATCCACGCCGCCCGACAGGAACGCACCCAGCGGCACGTCCGCCTCCATGCGCAGCGCGATTGCGTCGCGCAACAGGCGGTCGAGTGCTTCGACCGCATCGGCGTCGGACTGCGTCGTGCGGTCGCCGGCCGCGGCGTCCGCCACCGACCAGTACCGCTGCACGCGTCCCGGCAGCACGGCGACCGCGGTGGCGCTCGCCGCAGCGGCGGCGTCCACGCGCAGCAGCGCGCCGGGTGGCAGCTTGAAAATGCCCTGATAAATCGAACAGGGCTGCGGAATGTAGCTGTGCCGCAGCAGCAGGCACAACGCGCCGCGGTCCACGCGCGCAGCGAACCCCGGCAGCGCGGCGAGGGCCTTCAGCTCGGAACCGAACGCGAACATCTGGCCTGCCCAGCCGTAGTAAAGGGGCTTGATGCCGAGACGATCGCGCACCAGGGTCAGGGTGCGCGCCTCGCGATCCCACAACGCCAAGGCGAACATGCCGATGAAGCGCGCGACGGCGTCCTCAAGGCCCCAGCGTTCGATCGCGGCCAGCATCACCTCGGTGTCGGAATGCCCGCGGAACTGCACGCCGGAAGCGAGCAGTTCCGCGCGCAACTGCCGATGGTTGTAAACCTCGCCATTGAAAACCATGACGTGGCGATGGCCGGCGGACATCATCGGTTGGTGTCCCTCGGGTGACAGATCGACCACCGACAGGCGCCGGTGGCCAAGCCACAGGCCCGTGCGCGGGTCGCGCCAGGCGCCCGCGTCGTCCGGACCGCGGTGGCGGATCGCACACGTCATCGCGTCGATGGCGGCCGTGCCACGGTCGCCATCCAGACGCCCGGCCACGTCCCAGAATCCTGCGATTCCACACATCCGATGCTTCCCGTATCAATGAAGGCGCGCGTGCATTTGCGCGCCGTTCACTACGATGGCTCCGCCTTCCTGAACACGCGCCCAGAGCCGCCATCGCCATTCGGCCGCGCGTCAGATGCGGTTCGCTAGGCTTTCAGGAAATCGCACGACCGCCGCCACCTGCTGGCAGTGGCTTCCGCGCGGGTCATCCGCGCCACCAATGGCCCAGGGATCCGCACACGAATCACCTGGCCCCTCGCAGCGAGGCAACAACAGCCTATGGCCGAGCCGCTGGCCAGCCAATCCGGACCCACTGCGGATCGACCCATCTTCATCGTCGGTGCGGGGCGCAGCGGGTCCACGGTTTTCCATCGGATGTTCTGCGAACACCCGGATGTCGCGTGGCAGTCCCCGCTGTGCGACCTGTTTCCGGCCAGCCCGGGCTGGAACCGTGCGCTGCTGGGCCTTGCACGCCGGCCGTGGCTGGGCCCGTGGCTGATGCGATACCTGCGCCCGGGTGAGCGCTACAAGTTCTGGGAACACTTTTGTCGCGGCTTTTCCCGGCCCTGCCGCGACCTCACCCGTGCGGACGTCACACCCATGCACCGCCAGGCGATTCCCCCGGCGGTCGCCCGGCTGGCAACGCCCAGCCGGCGCCGCGTGCTGATCAAGATCACCGGCTGGCCGCGCGTCGGCTTCCTGCGCGAGTTGTTTCCACAGGCGAAATTCATCCACGTTTATCGCGACGGTCGCGCCGTCGCCAGTTCATTGCTGGCCGTGCGGTTCTGGCGTGGCTGGGAAGGCCCGGCGGGATGGGGCTTCGGCGCGCTCGATCCCGCGGAGCAGGACGAATGGGAACGGCACGACCGCTCGTTCGTCGCGCTGGCGGGCATCCAGTGGAAGCTGCTGATGGCCGCGATGGATGCGGCCAGCGCGGACGTTCCGGCCAGCGATCTGATGCACCTGCGCTACGAGGATTTCATCGATGCGCCGGTGGCCGCCTTCAAGCGTGTCACGGAATTTTGCGGCCTCGACTGGTCATCACCATTCGGAAACTCGATCCGGCAAAAGCGCCTCAAAACCGCCAATGAAAAATGGAAGCAGCAGCTGACCCCGGAACAACAGGCCGTGCTGGAATCGGTGCTCGCAACCAGCCTGCGGCAATACGGATATTCAAGCCGATGCTGAATGGTTGCCATGCGCGCGCTTGCGAGCGGCTGAACGGTGGTGCGCGCTCGCCTTTACGCCCCACGGCACGGCTGCTAATACACGGGTTTGCCGCCACACAGGACGCTTGCATGCCTGCCCATTCCCGGAAGCGCCGTCTTCGGGCAACACTTGCATGTGCGCTCCTGGCGTGTGTCCTGGCGAGTGCGCCCGTGTGGTCGGCGTGCCCGAAGTTGCTGATGACCGCGGGCCTCAACATCCACAAACAGACCAACCCGGAACAGGCGGCCTACTGGGGCCACACGGTGGGCGTCCAGGGCTTCATGGTCAATTACATCGTCGGCGACTGGCAGACGAACGTCGGCACCAATCCCAACGGCGGCACCTGGAAATTGCTGCGCCGGTTCCAGTCGCTGTATGCGCAGCAAGGTGTGACCGACAACTTCATCAAGATCGCGCTGTACAAGGGGCACGATTGGCACAGCGCCGCGCAGAACCAGGCGGCGTTGCGCAACCTTGCGCATGCCGCGGCCATGGCGCGCTTCGCCGGCCTCAAGGGGCTCGCACTGGACCTGGAGCCGTACGCCCCCACGTGGGGCGGCGCGGCCGGCGGCCCTGAGCTTGCGCAAACGGTGGAAGCCGAGGGCCGCAAGATCGGCGAGGCCATGCACGCCGCCTACCCCGACATGACGCTGATCATTTTGCCCGACGTGCGCAGGGAAGCCGAGCACGAGCGCAAGTCGGGCAGCGATTGGGCCGAGCAGCACCACGGCGGTTACCAGTTGGCGCCCGCGTTCGTGCAGGGCCTGCTGTCGGTTCCCTGGTCGCAGGTGGTGATCGGCACCGAGTTCACGTACAGCGCCCGCGCCGAACGGATCGTGCCGTTCATGCACGACGCTTCGCGGCGTTACCTCGACGCCGATGACGCGCACGCCGCGCCGCGCACCAATTTCAGCATCGCCCCAGGCCTGTGGCCGCTTGGCCCGACCGCCAAAAACAAATCCGCACGCGAGAGTCCTGCGCAATTCAAGCGGCGCCTCAAGGTGGCGTTCGACACCTCGAAGCAGTACGTCTGGATTTTCGGATCGAGCAGCGCCTGGCAAAAAGACGGCCCGTTGGGCCCCGTGCCGGGTCCCGTCGCGACCAGCTTCCAGCAGTTTGTCGACGCGATCCATGACGTCCGCGCGAGCTGCGGCGCGATCGCGCGCCCGGCGTCGCATCCATAAGCCCACCGTTTTCCGGCACGCCGTGCCGACGCGGCTGCGTGACACGAACGGCCACGCCCCGAACCCGAGCCAGAGGCCCCATGCAAAAGATCGTTTTCTTTGCCAATACCGACTGGTACCTGTTCAATTTCCGGCGCTCGCTGGCGCTGGCCCTGCGCGCTGCCGGTTACGACGTGTTGCTGGTATCGCCCGCCGGCGAATACGGCCCGCGCCTGCGTGCCTTGGGACTGCGCTGGCAGCCGCTCGAAATGGATCGCCGCAGCGTGAATCCGTTGCGGGAGACCGCCCTGCTGCTGCGCGTCGCCCGGTTGCTGCGCCGGGAGCGGCCGGACCTGGTGCACAACTTCACCATCAAGTGCGCGGTATACGGTTCGCTGGCCGCGCGTCTGGCGCGCATACCTGCGCGCGTCAATGCGGTCGACGGACTGGGCTACGTGTTTGCCAGCGACGACCGCAAGGCCCGCCTGCTCAGGCCCGCGGTACGCGCGCTGTTGTACTCCGCGCTGCACGGCCGCAACACGCGCCTGATCCTGCAGAACCCCGACGACCGGGCGGCCTTTCGCAACTTCAAGCTGGTCAGTCCCGACCGTGTGCACCTGATTCCCGGTGCAGGCGTGGACTGCACGCGGTTCACGCCGCGCGCGGGTCGGCAGGCCGCGGCGGGCCAACCGGTGCGCATTCTGCTGGCAGCGCGGCTGTTGTGGGAGAAAGGCATCGCCGAATACGCGCAAGCCGCGCGCGTCCTGCGCGCACAAGGCCGCAATGTCCGCTGCCTGCTCGCCGGCACGCCGGACCCGGGCAACCCCGCCGCGGTCCCCGAGGCGACCCTGCGCGCGTGGGTGGCCGAGGGCTCGCTGGAATGGCTGGGCCACGTCGCCGACATGCGCGAGCTCTACGCCACGGTCGACATCGTGGTGTTGCCGAGTTACTACCGGGAAGGTATTCCGACTTCGCTCACCGAGGCCGCGGCCTGCGGCCTGCCACTGGTCACGACCGACATGCCGGGTTGCCGTGAAGTGGTGACGGACGGCGAGGATGGCTTGCTGGTTCCACCACGCGATGCGGATGCCCTGGCCCGCGCCATCGCGCAGCTGCTGGATTCGCCCGCCCTGGCCCACCGGCTCGGCCACGCCGCGCGCGCCAAGGCGCTGGCGGTGTTCGACGAACGCATCATCATCCGGCGCACGCTCGAGGTGTATCGCACGCTGCTGGCGCGCAGCCACGGGCTGGACACGGTGGCCGCGTAATCAAGCGCGTGGTGAAACCAAATGGTCGCGCAGGATCCTGCGCGCGAGTGGTCGTGCCTGCCGTGTGCTTTGAAACCCGAATCAGGGCCGCGTGCGATCCGGCATGCGCACCACGCCCGCGGGCAACACCTCGCGCGCGGCCTGCTTGCGCTCCAGATGCGAGGTGAACACGACCCACGCGAACACCACGGCGGCGAACGCAATCAAGTTGGAAACCGCCCCCAGCCGACGATGGATCGCGACGCCGATGAACGGAAGCACCGCGGCAAACGCAACCAGGCACGCCAAGGTCGGGCGCGCTCCCAGGCCGGCTTTCAGCAACAGGTGGTGGATGTGCGTACGATCCGGCGTGAACGGTGACTCGCCGCGTTGCAGTCGGCGGTACATCACGGCCAGGGTGTCCATCACCGGCAGCGCGACGCACCACAACACCAGTCCGGGTGAAATGCGCCGCGGCGCGTCCTGGCTCAACGCGATCAGCGTCCACGCGATCACGTAACCCAGCACCACGCTGCCG
>JAICHS010000156.1 GCA_025924775.1 Rhodanobacteraceae bacterium | reverse complement strand
TGCGGGCCGCGATGCGCAAGGCCGGCGCCAGCCACCATGTGGTATCGGCGCTGGATGAAATCGCGTGGGTGCTGAACCTGCGCGGCAGCGATGTCGAATACAACCCGGTGTTCCTCGCGCACCTCTTGCTCGACACCAACGGCGCAACGCTGTTCGTCGAGGCCACCAAGCTGCAAGAAAATTCACCTCCCCAACCCTCCCCCGCAGGCGGGGCAGGGAGTTTGATCTCGCGCCTGCAAGCCGATGGCGTGCGCATCGCGCCCTATTCCGGTATCGGCGATGCGCTTGCCGCACTGCCAGCCGGTGCGGCACTGCTGCTGGCTCCGGGCGCGGTTTCCGCCGCGGTCGCGCACGCGTTTCCTGCCCACGTCACCCTGATCGAAGCCGCGGGTCCGATCAGCGCCGCCAAGGCGCGCAAGGGCGCGAAGGAAATGGATCACGTGCGCGAGGCGATGCGTCGCGACGGCGTAGCGCTGGTGCGCGGTGCACGCTGGGTGGATGACGCGCTGAAAGGCGGCCAACGTATCAGCGAACTCGACATCGACGCCAAGCTGCGCGAGCTGCGCGCGCAGCAGCCCGGCTTCGTCAGCGAAAGCTTCGCCACCATCGCGGGCTACGGCGCCAACGCCGCGTTGCCGCACTACTCGGCGACGCCCGAGGCGTTTTCCGCGATCGAACCCAAGGGCATGCTGCTGATCGACTCCGGCGCGCAGTACCTCGGCGGCACTACCGACATCACCCGCGTATGGGCGATGGGCCCGACGACGGCCGAGCAGCGCCGCGATTTCACGCTAGTGCTGAAGGGCGTGATCGGCCTGTCGCGCGCGAAGTTTCCGCGCGGCGCCTCGGGCCAGCAGCTTGACGCGCTGGCGCGCGCGCCAATCTGGGCCGCGGGCATCGACTACGGCCACGGCACCGGCCACGGCGTCGGCTACTGCCTCAACGTGCACGAGGGCCCGCAGTCGATCCGGCCGCCGCATTCGGGCCAGCACCTCGAAGCCATGGACGTCGGCATGATCACCTCGATCGAGCCCGGCATCTACAAGCCCGGCCGGCACGGCGTGCGCATCGAGAACCTCGCAGCGACCGTGCCCGCGGGCGACGGCGAGTTCGGCGGGTTCCTGACGTTCGAAACGCTCACCCTGTGCCCGATCGACACGCGCCTGGTGGACCTCGCGCTGCTCAACGCCGACGAAATCACCTGGCTCGACGCCTACCACGCGATGGTGCGCGAGCGCCTCGGTTCCCTGCTGGATGACGCGGCCGATCACGCATGGCTGGATGCACGCTGCGCGCCGTTGCGGGCCGCGAAAGCCGCCTGAACGAAAGGGCCGCCGTCTCAACAGACAGGGCGCGTTCTGCTAGCTTACGCGGGTTATTTTCCCGAGGGACGTCCCGTGCCGCGCCGATTCAAGCCGATGACTCCACGTACGTTGGCTTTCGCGATCACGCTGGCGGTCGCACCCGGCGCGGCTTTGGCGCAGTCGAGCGCGGACGTGTGCCCGCTGGGCGCGTTCACCTGCCCGGTGGTCAAAGACGATTTCGCGCTGTGCAAGCAGAACGACCTTCTGAATTTCTACCAGCCAGGCCTGCCCACCGAGGGTGACCGCGAAGCCAGCCCGGCGCAGGTTTACGGCGACCGGTTCTCCAGTCCCGACAGCAACCTTTATCACCTGACCGGCGACACCTCGCTGCAGCGCCTCGACCAGCTGCTGCGTTCGGACAGCCTGACCTACAACGCCGACACCACCGCCTACGACGCGGAGGGCCACGTGCGCTACCAGGAGCGCGGCATGCTGTTTTCGGCGGACAACATGAAAGGCACCACCACGCCCGAATACGGTGTCGCCAACCACGTGCAATACCAGTTGCTGACGTCGCGCGGCAACGGCGTGGCCAGCCAGGCGATCATGCTGGACCAGGACCGCGACAAGCTGCACGACGTCACCTATTCGACCTGCGACCTGCACCACCGGGTGTGGGAAGTGGACGCAAAAACCATGACCATGGATCGCGATGAGGGCATCGGCCGCGCCCACAACGTAACCATGCGGCTGAAGGGCGTGCCATTCCTGTGGCTGCCGTACCTGCGCTTTCCGCTCGACAACCGGCGCCAGACCGGCTTCCTGTATCCGTCGTTCGGCAGCCGCAGTCGCGCGGGCTTCTTCGCCGCGATTCCGTTCTACTGGAACATCGCGCCCAACTACGACGCCACTTTCACCCCGACCTGGTTCGCCGACCGCGGCGGCGCGCTGGACAGCGAGTTCCGCTGGCTCACGCCGATCACCAAGGGTGCGGTCGATTTCAACTACGTGCCCGACGACAAGGTCGCCGACCGCAGCCGCTGGTACCTGACGCTCAGCAACCAGGCCAACCTGCCGCTGGGCATGCAGTGGAACACATCCATCCGCCGCGTCAGCGACGACGCATGGTTCCAGGATTTCGGCCAGAACCTCACCACCTCCACCGTCACGCTGCTGGGCTCGTCGTCCTACGTCACCAAGTCGACCGACTGGTGGAACGCCGGCATCGGCGCCGACTGGTACCAGATCGCCACCCCCGGCCTGTCCAGCAGGGCCGCACCCTACCGCCGGATGCCGCGGCTGTTTTTCAATGCCGACCATCCGATCGGCGGCCCCGGCGGCCCCGAGTGGGGCATCAACACCGAAGCCGTGCGCTTCGTGCAACCGCAGAAAATCGGCGGCGACCGCTTCGATTTGTATCCCTACCTGGCATGGCCCCTGCAGGGCGCGGCGTGGTTCCTGCGTCCGCAGGTGGGCGTGCGCTACACCGCCTACAACCTGCCGCGACCGGTGGCCCCGGGCGGCCCCACGCACCCCACCCGCACCACGCCGATCGTCGACGTGGACGCGGGCCTGGTATTCGAACGCCAGGTGCACCTGTTCGGCAGCGACTACACCCAGACGCTGGAACCGCGCGTGTTCTACCTGTACGTGCCGTACCGCAACCAGAACAACCTTCCGCTGTTCGACACGCAGCCGCTCACGTTCGACTTCTGGCAGTTGTTCACCACCAACAGCTTCAGCGGCGCCGACCGCCAGATGAACGCCAACGACCTGTCGCTGGCGCTGACCACCCGGCTGCTGGATTCCGATGGCGTGGAACGGATTTCCGCCAGCATCGGCCAGATCCGCTATTTCGACCCGCAGAAGGTCACGCTGTACCCGGGCGGCAAGGCGGTGGATTACTCCGGCTCCAACTACGTCGCCAACCTGACGGTGTCGCTGAACTACAACTGGCGGTTGACCGGCTCGCAGCAGTGGAACCCCAACACCGACGAAACCGATGTTTCCACCGTGGGCCTGCAGCGCCGCCTGTGGGGCGACGGCATCGTCAACTTCAACTACCGCTACCGTCGTGGCCTGCTGGAACAGGCGGACATGTCGGCCGAGGTGCCAGTGGGCGCGGCCTGGAAGCTGGTGGGCGGCTACACCTACTCGCTGCGCGACAAGCGCGCCATCGACTCTTTCGCGGGCGTGGAATGGGACAGCTGCTGCACCGCGGTGCGGCTGCTGAGCCGGCACTATGTGTACGACTTCAAGGGCGATTCCGACAGCGCCATCATGTTAGAAATCCAGTTCAAAGGCCTCGGTGCCTACGGCGAGCGCACCGGGTCGTTCCTGCGCAATGCTATCCTTGGCTATCAGTAATTGTGCGACAAATCCATGCAGCGACTACGAATGCTTTTGGCGAGCAGCCGTCCATGGCGCCGGGCGCTCGGCCTGGCACGCGATGCGCCCGTCCTCGCCCTGACTTTTCACAACAGCCGCTTCAATCAACCCACCTGCGTTGCCATCGGCTAGCCAACCCAACTTTTCGGCAGCCGCTGTTGTCCAAGCCGGCGCCTGCCGGGAACGACCCGTCGGCACGCCGCTCCCCGAACCCGGTCATACACGACGAACATGAAACCATTGCACCTTGCCTGCCTGGCCCTGACACTCGCGGCCGCGGCCACCGCCCTGCCCGCGTCCGCGCAACTGCTCAGCCCCAACGCCCCGCCCGCCACCAGCGCGCAACCGGCATCCATGCTCGGCGCACCCGCGGTAGCCACGAACAGCGTGCAGCCGCTCGACCGGATCGTCGCGGTGGTCAACGACGGCGTGATCCTGCAAAGCCAGCTCAACGAAACCATGGGCACGGTGGCCCACCAGGTCCAGCAGTCGGGCGGCCAAGTGCCGCCGACGGGCGTGTTGGCCAAGCAGGTATTGCAGCGACTGATCCTCAACCAATTGCTGGTGCAGAAGGCGCACGACAACGGCGTGCGCGTATCCGATGACCAGGTCGATGCCGCCGTGGCGGGCATCGCCAAACAAAACAAGATGACCGTACCACAGATGCAGGCAGCCATGCAGCAGCAGGGCGTGGACTACGCGTCGTTCCGGCAACAGCTGCGCGACCAGCTGCTGGTGCAGGCCGTGCAGCAGCAGGTGATGCAGCAATCCTCGTCGGTTTCGGACGCCGAAATCGACAACCTCATCGCCAGCCCGTCGTTCAAGCAGGGCGAGGTGCACCTGGCGCGCATCCTGATCGGCCTGCCCGAAGGCGCCGACGCCCAGCAGATCGCCGCCGCCAAGACCAAGGCCGACCAGATCGCCGCCGACCTGAAGGCCGGCAAGAGCTTCGCCTCGCTGGCGGTCAGCGACTCCAGCGCACCCGAGGCGCTGGATGGCGGCGACCTCGGCTGGCGACGCGTGGACGAACTGCCGCCGGCGGTGCAGCAGATCGTCAACTCGCTGCAGCCGGGCGAAACCACCCAGCCGCTGCGCGACGCCTCCGGTTTCACCATCCTGAAACTGGAAGGCAAGCGTGCCCCCGGCACCAAGCAGATCGTCACCGAATTCCACGCCTTGCACTTGATGATCAAGCCCACCGCGGTGCTGTCCGCGCAGGGCGCCAAGGACAAGATCGATACGCTTTACAACGAAATCGTCAACCAGCATGCCGACTTCGCCTCGCTGGCCAAACAGGATTCCGACGACCCCACCACGGCCAACGTCGGTGGCGACATGGGCTGGTTCACCCAGGAAGACTGGGGCGCAGAAATCGGCAAGATGCTTGCGGCCATGCAGCCCGGCCAGGTCACCCAGCCGTTCCAAAGCCCCGATGGTTCCTGGCACATCATCAAGCTGCTGGGCACGCGCCAGGCCGACAAGACCCAGGACATCGAACGCGCCCAGGCCCGCCAGGCCATCGCCGAGCGCAAGGGCCGGCAGGCCTACGAGCAATTCCTGCGCGACATCGAATCGTCGGCCTACATCAGCATCCGGGTGCCCGAACTGGCCGATGCCAACCCGTACTCGAGCAACACCACCAAATGAGCACGGGGCCGGACCCGCACCGGCCCATCCGGCTTCCGCGCCTTGCCATCACCAGTGGTGACCCGGCGGGCGTGGGCCCCGAACTGGTCGCGCGCCTGGCGGCGTCGCCCATTGCGGCCGATCTGGTCGCGGTCAGCGATACCCATTTGCTGCAGCGCGCGGCGCAACGGTGCGGCATCGCGCTGAAACTCGAACCCGACGACGGGCAGCCGCGCTGCCTGCGAGCGGCTGGCAGCCTGCGCGTGCTGGAAGTGCCGCTGCGCGTCGAAGAGATTCCCGGCCAGCTCGACCCGCGCAACGCGTTCCATGTGCTGAACACATTGGCGCACGCGGCGGATGGCTGCATGGACGGCAGCTTCGATGCGGTGGTCACGGCGCCGGTGCAAAAATCCGTCATCAATGAAGCTGGCGAGCACTTCACCGGCCACACCGAGCTGTTCGCGCGACGCGCAGGCTGCGACGTGGTGATGATGCTGGCGTCACCCGAACTGCGCGTGGCGCTGGCCACC
>JAICHS010000155.1 GCA_025924775.1 Rhodanobacteraceae bacterium | reverse complement strand
GTTTGCGCTTCCACACGTTGGCGGATCTGCTGTTCCGACTGGCCCGAGAGCGCGCCGGCGATCGCCTCGCTGGCCGCGTTGACACCCAGCGTGGCGCCTTGCCTGCCGACCGCGATGCCCTGCTGTGCGATCGCGACCAGCCGGGCGCGATAGGCCAGCACTTCCTGGCGCTGTGCCGCCGACAGCGGTACGGGCTTGCCGCCGATTAGCAAGTCGCCTTGCGGCGTGATCGCTGCGCGCGGCCGGAAGTCGCCATTCGAAATGTCGAGGTTGCCGCTGGCGAGCTTGGCCTGGGCCGTGTCCAGCGCACGATCGATTACGGCGCTGATGGGCGAGCCGGATGACGCGCCCGGGGCCGTCGCCGATGAAGTGGATGGCTGGCCTGCGCTGCAGGCGGCCAGCACGGTGGCGCCGGCAACCAGGCAAGCGGCTCGAAGCGTGTGCGCGATCATGGCTGGCTCCCGCTGGTGGGCGGCTCGACGTGGCAATCGGAAACGTCGTGCGCCTGGATGGTGGCGTAGGGGGTGAATGCCGGAATCGCTTCGGCGACGGCGGTCTGATCCTGGTACAGCGCGCCGAGGTCGTGGCAGACGTTGCGCGCCAGTGCATCGACCTTGCCGGCGCTGGCGTCCACCTTGGCGCCGATCGAGTCGGGCTTGCCGCTGGCAAGGCCACTGGCGACGGCGCTGAGCGCGGCCATGCCGGTTTGCATGCCGGCCTTGCCGGTGGCCACACCGTCGTCGCGCAACTTCAGCGCCGCGCCATGGTAGGCGCCCAGCAGCTGCCGCTGCGCGGGCGTCACGGTCACGGCCTTGCCGCCGAGGCTGAGGTCGCCCGCCGCCGTGACGGTTGCCTGGCGGCCGTCGCGTGCGTGCGCGATGACGTTGCCGCTGCCATCGATGGAAAGGTGCTGGAAGGCGCTGGAATAGCTGCCGCCCTGGTTTCCCGCGCTGCAGGCTGCCAGCGGGGCCAGCAGCAGCGCCGCGATTGCCACATGCAACTTGGACATGCGAGTCTCCTCAGGTTTCATCGCGCCAGCGGCGGAACCAGATCGCGGCGGCGATCAGGGCGATGCCGACGATGGCGCCGATCCACATCTGGGGCGTCAGGAAGGTGTGGTACATCATTCCGTAGGTGCCGATGTGCTGGTTGGCGTCGTCCATGTTCATAAGGCGGTTGATGTCCGGTGCGTCCGCGTACACGGCCATCCAGCTTCCGGGCAAGATGCTCAGCAGCGAACGCCCGACCAGGTCGCCCCACATGAACCTGAGGTCGACGTGCGGCATGCCCAGCAACTGGATCCAGAAGTTCAGCACGCCCGCGATGATCGGTACCGCGACCGCCCACAGGAACGGTTTGCTGCGCGCCACCGCCGACCACAGCAGCAGCCAGCCGACGGTCGGCAGCGCCCACACCGCGTTCACCGGGATCATCGCCAGCATATGCAGCCAGGTCGAGAACGGACTGGCGTGTGCCCACAACAGCAGGAACGGGTTGAGGCCATGGGCCGCGAACCAGATGCTCATGACGATCTGCTGGGCGAGGTAGGCGGCCAGCACCACCACCACCGCGATCAGTGGCGCCACGATGACGGCCGAAACCGCCTTGGAGAGCACCGTCGCGGTGTCCGACACCGGCAGCGATTTCCAGAACAGGATGCTGCGGTCGCGGCGATCGTCGTACAGTGCGCCCAGCAGGTAAAAGAAGACCACGAAGAACAACACGACGGCGGCCAGCATGCCGAACATCGCCATCGTCGCGTCCAGCGCCCGGACCAGCCCGTCGACGTTGTGGTTCAGCGCATTCTGGAGGGCGTCGGTCAGGCTGCCACTGGCACCGATCTGGATGCTTCCGCTCCAGCGCGACCGGGCAACCTCGGCAACGATGACGCCCAGGATGCTGAGCACGATGATCACGCCGGCGGCGATCACTTGCGCGCGCAGGAAGCCGCGCCGCTCTTCCCAGTACTCGCGCTTCAGCAACCAGGCAAACGGCGATTTGGTGATCGCATTCATGCGTAGGTCCCTTTCATGATGGCGACGAACAAGTCCGAAACCGACGGCCGCTTGACCTCGCCCAGTTGCGCCAGCTGTTCCGGGTCGGCGCTGTCGTACAGGAAGATGCTCTTGCCAAATACCGCGGCGCGTTCGTCGATGGGGTTCAACGCACGCGCGGCCGCAACCTGGCCGGCGCCGACCAGCACTTCGGCAAAGCGTGCGCCCATCTCGTCCATGGTCGCGGAGAGCGCGATCTTGCCATCGCGGATGAACAGCAGGTCGGTAAGGATGTGCTCCACTTCTTCCACCTGGTGGGTGGTGATCAGGATGGTCTTGTTCTCGTCGAAATAGTCTTCCAGCAGGCTCTGGTAGAACTGCTTGCGGTAGAGAATATCCAGCCCCAGCGTGGGTTCGTCCAGTACCAGCAGGCGTGCGTCGATGGCCATCACGATCGCGAGGTGCAGCTGCACGATCATGCCCTTGGACATCTCGCGCACCTTCTGGTTGGCGCGCAGCTTGGTGCGGGCCAGGAAACGCTCGCACTTGGCGCGGTCGAAGCGCGGATGCACGCCGGCAACGAAGTCGATGGCCTCCTGCACGCGGATCCAGCGGGGCAGCGTGGCGACGTCGGCGATGAAGCAGACTTCGCGCATCAGTTGCGGGCGCTGGCGGCGTGGGTCCATGCCCAGCACCGCAAGCTCGCCCTCGAAATCGGTGAGCCCCAGGATGGCCTTCAGCGCGGTGGTCTTGCCCGCACCATTGGGGCCGATCAGGCCAACGATGCGGCCCTGGCCGATCCGGAAATCCGTGCCGTCCAGGGCGACCGCATTCTTGTAGCGCTTGGTGAGCCCGTGCGCCTGCACGACCGTTTCCGATCCGGCGGGATGGGCAGGTTGTTCCGCGATGGCTTCGGCTGCGACGTTCATCACGATTCCCTCTTGCTGGGAGCTTGCGCTGGCGTGGCCAGCAGTTTTTGCAGGTCAAGATTCATGCGTTCGATGCGGGCGCGGATGCGTGGCCATTCCTCGTGCAGGAAGTGCTCGCGCTCGCTCTTGAGCAATGCGTTGCGGGCGCCATCGGTGACGAACATGCCCAGGCCGCGGCGCTTTTCCACCAGCTGCTCGTCCACCAGTTCCTGGTAGGCCTTGGAAACGGTGAGCGGGTTGATCTGGTAATCGGCCGCGACTTGGCGCACCGAGGGCAGGGCATCGCCCTCGTTCAGCGCGCCGTCCAGGATCATCGCCACCACGCGTTCGCGCAGTTGGCGATAGATCGGGACGTTGTCGTTCCAGGTAACACTCATGGCTTCGACCTTGGCGGTGATGTTTCCATCCTCGCACGCCTGCTGCGAGGTTCGCTTCGCGTGTCAGGCGCTGGCGCTGTCGCTGGCGAACGAGTAATACGGCATCCGCAGGTTGGCTGGGGTGGCCCCGGCCTTGTCGCCGTTCAGCTCGCGCAGCTGCGCAGGCGTCGGGTGCACGTTGATCGCGGGCAGGGTGCGGATGATTTGGGTCGAGGCGTTCATGCCCCGCTGGGCGCTGCTGACCGCAGCGTTGCTGTAGTTGGCGATGGCGGCCATCCCGGCGGCGGTGATCAGCATGGCGGCGACGACTGCGGCGGACTTCTGGACGTTCATGGCGGGCTTCCTTAGTGATCTCGTTAACCGGTGTTGTAGTGAACTATAACACTAGAATTTCGCTTGTCAACACCCCTGCCATCAGTCATGGGTGCAGCCCGGGACGACCTGGCAGTACTCCGTCGCGGCCAGCACCGTGGCCGCGCGGCGGCGCCCCGGTCGGCCGTGGACCGCCCGTCGCAATCCACAGCTGTGTCTGCAGGCAGCCGATGAATGAACCCTGTCGTCGCGTTGCTGTCTTATGCCGACGCGTTGCCATTCCACATTGAAACAATCAGAATGGACGACTTCATGCAACATCCATGATGCGTGTTGCTGGCGCATCCCATTTGACCAGAGGAATACATAGATGAAGCAGATCATGCGGCCGACCCTGGCCGCTGTTGCCGTGGTTGCGGCGCTCGGGATCGCCGGCATGGCGCAAGCACAGGCCCAGTCCACCGCCGCTTCCACTACGGTCAACAAGGCGCAGGCCAGTGAAATCGTTGGCTATGAATTGGCCGGTCGTTACCCCGACTGGGCGCGCAGCTTGATCGATCCGCAGCAGGTCGGGGCGGCGGTTACGCGTGCGTTGCAAGGCCAGAAACCCAGCATGAGCGAGACGCAGGCGGAATCGGTGGCCAAGGCGTTCGGCACCGAGTTCCAGGCCAAGGCCAAGCAGCACTACGATCAGGTGTCTGCGAAGAACAAGAGCGAAGGCGCGGCCTTCCTCGCCAAGAACAAGTCGGTGTCCGGCGTGCGCACCACGGCCGATGGCCTGCAGTATCAGGTGATCACCCAAGGCACCGGCCCGAAGCCGAAGGCTACCGACACCGTGCAGGTGAACTACACCGGCTCGTTCGTCAACGGCCAGGCGTTCGACTCGTCCGCGCAGCACGGCAGCGGCCCGGCCAAGCTGGACCTGACGAATGTCTTCCCCGGCTTCAAGGAAGCCCTGATGATGATGCCGACCGGCAGCCACTATAAATTCGTGATTCCGTCCGACCTCGCGTATGGCGCGGATCCGAAGAACGGCTTCCCGCCGAATGCGACCCTGGTGTTCGACGTCACGCTGGTGAAGATCGGCGCACAGTAAGTCCGGTTGTACGTTGCAAACAAAAAACGCGGCCTTCAAGCCGCGTTTTTTGTCGAGCGATTATCGCAGTAGGCCGTTCACGGCCGGGACATCATCCGTGCGCAATCGCCTCGACGCGGGCGGCGCAGATGAAGTCGTTCATCGACAGGCCGCCGACGTCGTGCGTGGACCAGTGCACCACGCAGCGGTTGTAGCCGACTTCGAGGTCGGGGTGGTGGTCCTGGCGGTTGGCCATCCAGCCGATCGCGTTGACGAATGCCAGCGTCTCGTAGAAGTTCTTGAAGCCGAACGTCTTGGCGATCGACTTGCCGTCCAGTGCGACCTGCCATTCCGGCAGCGCCGCCAGCAATTCGCGGATGCGCGCTTCGCCGAGTGCATGTTCCGCGCCCTTGCGGGGTTCGCAGTGCTGCGCGGCCAGTTCGTCGCGGGTCATGTGCGTAGCTCAGTTGCCGCCGCTGATCTTGCCGTGCAAGTCGGACAACTTGCTGGGCATGCTGGAGAAGAATGCAGCGAGGTCGGCGATGTCCTCGTCGGACAAGGGCGCAGCCATGCCGTTCATGATGGCGTTGGTGCGCTGGCCATCCTTGTATTCATGCAGCACCTGCACGAGGTAATCCGGATACTGGCCGGCGAGCGCGGGGTAGTTGGGCGCGATGCCGTTGCCATTGGTGCCATGGCACGCCTCACAGGGCGCGGCCTTGGCCTTGCCGTTGGCAGCGTTGCCCGAAGCCGCCGAAGCGGTGCCGAAGCCGAATGCCAGTGCCGCGGCCAGGAGCGAAACGGTGAGAGTGCGATGCCGCATGGTCAATACTCCGGGCTGTTCTGGTGCAATTGCTTGGGCGCGAGACTGGACAGGTAGGCCGCGATGTTCTCGATCTGTTGCGCGGTCAGGCTGCTGGCCTGCGCATTCATGGTCGGGAACTTGCGTGCGCCGCTCTTGTATTCATTGAGCGCGTCGATGAGGTACTGCTCGTTCTGGCCGGCGATCCGCGGCACGTGATACTCCGGGTACGCGGTTTCGTAACCGGGAACGCCGTGGCAACCGTGGCAGGTGTAGACCTCGAGCCTCCCCTGGACCGGGTCGCCCTTGGCGAACGCTGCGGATGCGAAGCACGCGAATCCCGCCATCAGAGCGAAGGTCAGC
>JAICHS010000154.1 GCA_025924775.1 Rhodanobacteraceae bacterium | reverse complement strand
TCCCCGCTGGCGGCATAGTTGAGCAGGTCAACCGTCAGCTGTTTCTGCGCCTTGGACCAAACGCTCTCGCCGTTGAGGAAACCGGCGAGAGCGGTCTGGATCCGCAGGGTGAGCCACGTCAACAGCAAGATGAACGTCACCATCGCGACGAGCGCGTAGGCCAGCGGCAGCAGACGCTTGGTCAGCGGGTTCTGCACGGATTGGGAAGAATCGCGGTACATCGGTCAGGTGTGCGATCTTGACGGCTATGTGGTTCTCCTTGCATGCATTTATGATACCAACCGCGGCGGGTCAAGCTGCTACCGCAGCCTGGTAGCCTTCCTGCGGCTGCAACGCGAGGCCCGGCTGAACGCAGCGGTCCGCCAGAATCCGCATGGCGGTGTAGCTGCGCTTGATGCACTCGCCGATGTGGGCGATTTCCGTGGCCTTGGGCGAACAACCCAACAGCGTGCAGACGATCTCGAGCGCTTCCCACGGGTGGGTATCGTCGTAGGCCGCGTGCAGCTGCAGCCAGCGCAGGCTGCCGCGCCGGGTCGACTCGGGGAACTGGGCCGCGTACTCCTGGCTGTCGTACAGGATCCGGGACCACTCGCCGGTCGCGCCCTCGACCGCGTAGTTGGTCGCGGCCAGCCCCGCCACCAGCGAGTCGCGGCTGCTGACTTCCTCGCACCAGTTCGCCAGGCCCTGGGTGCCGGGCGGGAACATGCCACCCAACAGCTCCTCGCGCGGAATGCCGGCGCCTTCGGCCCAGTTGAGCCAATACTCCGCATGGTTCTGCTCGACCGGATGTTGCGCACCAGCCAGCGGCGCGCAAGATCGTCGCCTTCGCTGCGGCCATAGCGCGTCTTCAGCAGGCTGTGCGCCATGTACCCGGGGAAGCGTTCGATCACGGGCCAGATGCCGACCATGAAGTTGGCCGTGCACGCACGGTCCAGCTTGCCGCCGCACATCGCGCCCCAAAGCTCGTGGTCGACCACCGTCTGCTTGACGGGATCGCACTCGCCAACCATATCTTGCGCCCACTGCGGGTAGCTGCTCAGCTCGGTCAGGGGGCCAGTTCGTTCAAAACGCGCACTCATGATGTACTCCTTGGATCAGGTCGGAATGGTTTTGCCGGCCACCGGGTCCAGGGCCCAACACACGCACTGGCACAATCAGTCAGCGGATTACAAACAAACCTGCGGAACATCCGCCAAGCGATTGATACTCAATACGATGTCCCCCCATGAAATTTTGCTAACCCGAACGGCGGCAAGCCCTACTTTACGCTTTGTCGCCCGGAAAGCCATCACAAATTTTTACGATTTGCTCCGCCGTCGAGCGCAGGCGCTGTCAGGCGCCTCCGTATGCCCTGTCTAACCTCATGTTTAACCTTTATAGGTATTTCCATGTAATTGTTTCTTAATGTGTTGTACCGCGCGATGCGGATCCCTGCTTGCGTCCCGGCGTGGACGTGACCCACTGATCGAGCCGTGGCGTCGCACACAAGGGACCGTCAGCAGAACCGCCGTGCGGCCCTGCTTGAAGGCAATCCGGATAACGCGTGGCGCCTAGGCGTGCGCCAACGCGTAATCGACGGCGGCGCATGCGGCTGCCGCCTGCGCCGCATTGCACTGCTCGGGCGTTGCGCGCGGGCTGTCGGGATACACCTCGGTGGTGGTACGCCAGCGCGCCGCCGTGATGCCGGCACACAAGCCCCACGCCACCAGCGGATATTCGATGACGCCCGCCGCCACCATGCGCGAACCGATGATCGTGCCGTCGGGATCGGCTGGCGCAATGTGGGTCACCATCGCGACCGCGGCGATGACCGCCTGCTGGAATCCCGGTTGCGGGTTTTCGCTGTCGGCACACAGGTAGAAGCCATCCGGGATGGTGCCGGGCTCGAACGGCTTGCCGTCGCGCGCGGCCAGCGCTGGTCGAAACTCCGACTCATCCGTATCGGTGGTTTCGTGCAGGTCGATGTGCATCAGGACGCGTTCGCGAAATGGCGCCACAAAGCGCATCAGCGCGGCGGATTCGGGCGCGGGGCTGTGCGCGATGAAGTTGCGGTTGGGATCCAGCGCGTACGGGTCCCAGCGATGGATGCGCTCGTAACCCCACGGACTCACGCACGGCACCGTCACGACATTCGCACGCCCTGCGTAGTCGCCGGCGTGGCGCGCGGCAAACCGCAATGCGCCCTGCACGCCGCTGGTCTCGTAGCCATGCACGCCCCCCGTCACCAGCATGGTCGGCAACGCGTCATCCCAGTCGCGGCTTTTAAGCG
Organism: Rhodanobacteraceae bacterium; assembly: GCA_025924775.1. Taxonomy (GTDB): domain Bacteria; phylum Pseudomonadota; class Gammaproteobacteria; order Xanthomonadales; family Rhodanobacteraceae; genus 66-474. Next base: position 3,626 of record JAICHS010000154.1, on the reverse strand, counting down.
CGAACAACGGGTAGTGATCGGGCGGGTACTCGAGCTGGCCGTATTGCACGACGTCGAAGCGCGGCCGCAGGCGCTCCACCGCGTCCAATACCTCGTCGGCGTAACTGCGCTGCTTGCGCTGCCGCAACAGCCATTGCGCCTTCTCGGTATCGCCCCACGGGCGGCCGGGTGTACCAATGGGATAAAAGCCGTCTGCTGCCATGGAAGTGTCTCTCGCATGCAACACCGGGGGTCCACTTTAGCAGCGACGCGTGGCCCGCCAGTGTCGCGCGAGCCGCCAGATGTCCAGCACGCCGCGGGTTGCATGGTCGTTGGCGTTGCCTTCCGGCCGCGCGATGCGGCCATCCACCACGATCGGGCTGTTCCAGTGACCATCCCCGCTGGCCAGCTCGTCAAGCTGCCGCCCGCTGGGGCATCCACCACGGCGCCCGCACAGCCCCAGATGCCCGCGTCGCTTTCCGGACATGCTGTTGGGTCCAGCAGCTCGTGGCGATCGCTGCAGAGCGCGTCCCACACGTGCAGCAGCTTGCCGCTCGCGGCGTCGAGGATCGCGACCTGCCCCTTACGGCAGCTCGTCGCCGATGTAGCCGTCGGTGGTCGCGATCACGTGGCCCTTGAAGAAGCCCAGCGGCGAGGCCGGCTTTTCGCACGGCAGCCATCGCCGCCGCCAGCAATGCAACGGCCGGCCAACCTGCCGCCAGGGCCACGTCCCACCGCGCCTTCGTCGCCATCCCGGCACTTCCGCTCCGCAGGCAACGCCGGCAGGTTACTCCCAGGCCTGGCACCCACCGCGAGCATGATTGAGATGCGCTAATTTGCCACCACTTCGGTACACACTCCCCTCGGTGTCCGACCCATGACCACTCCGACTCCGCTTCGCATCGATTTCGTTTCCGACGTCGCCTGCCCATGGTGCGCCATCGGCCTGGCCGGCCTCCGGCAGGCGCTGGCGAAACTGGACGGCACCGTTGCCGCGGAAATCCACCTGCAACCCTTCGAGCTGAGCCCGGACATGCCGTTTGCAGGCGAGGACGCCGTCGACCACATCATGCACAAGTACGGCATCAGCGAGGCCCAGTCCGAGGCCAACCGCAACGTATTGCGCGAACGCGCGGCGGCGGTCGGGTTCGACTACAAGATGCAGCGCGGCAGCCGCGTGTGGAACACCTTCGACGCGCACCGCCTGCTGCACTGGGCGGAACTGCAGGACGCCGGCAAGGCCGTGGCGTTGAAGCAGGCCCTGTTCCACGCGTACTTCACCGACAACGAGAACGTGGCCGACCACGCCGTGCTGGTACGGCTCGCGGCGGCGGCGGAGCTCGATGGCGAGGCCGCGCGGAAGATGCTGGAAGGCAACCAGTACGCCGATGAAGTGCGCGCGCAGGAGCGCCATTTCCAGCAACTCGGCGTCCATTCCGTGCCCGCGGCCATCGTCAACCGCGAATACCTGATCTCGGGCGGCCAGCCGCCAGAAGTTTTCGAGCAGGCCCTGCGCCAGATCGCCGCCAAGGTGACCGGCTGAACCCGACGTTCCACGCGCGCCCCCAATCCCGCATCGTCATCACGCCATGAACGATTCCCTGCACATCGTGTGTCCGCACTGCCAAGCGGTCAACCGCGTGCCCGCGGCGCGTGCCAACGCAGCGCCCGTCTGCGGCAAGTGCCACCGGCCCTTGTTCGAAGGCCAGCCAGTGGTCGCGGGCGAACCCGCCTTCCAGCGGCACCTTGAGCGCAACGACATTCCCGTACTGGTGGATTTCTGGGCGCCGTGGTGTGGGCCGTGCAAGATGATGGCGCCGCACTACGCCAACGCGGCCGCGCAACTGGAACCGCGCGTGCGCCTGCTCAAGGTTGATACCGAGGCGGAGCAGTCGCTGGGCGCGCGCTACAACATCCGCAGCATTCCCACGCTGGCGCTGTTCCGCGGTGGCCGCGAGGTTGCACGCCAGGCCGGCGCGATGAACGCCGCCGGCATCGTGCAGTGGGTGCGCGCGCAGGGCGCGTGACCGGTGCCCGGGGTTTCAACCCGGCCATGCGCGCACGGACACGTCGGCGGCGGCACCAGCGTCCAGCGGTGCGAGCAGCAATTCTGCGCAGTGCGCCTGTGCGGTCAGCCGCAGCGCCCGCAGTACCTGCTGGCAGGCGCGCGCGGCCGCGACTTCAGGCGCATCGCCACCCAGCCAGTAGCCGGTCAGGCAAGCGCTGAACAGGTCGCCGGTGCCCTTGGGCGCGATGTCGATACGTGGGTGGGTGATGACGTGCGTGGCAGCACGCGTCGCCAGCACCAGTTGCATCCGGCCCGCTGGCCACCCGCCCGGTGCCGCGCTGGTCACGGCCACCCACTGCGTGCGGCCAACCAGCAGGCCGCGCGCCGCGGCCACCGTTCCGGCGATGTCCGCCACCGCCCGGCCCGTCAGGTGCGCAAGCTCGAAATCGTTCGGTGTCAGGCCATCGGCCAGCGGCAACAGCTCGCGGTGCAGCGCAGCGACGAGATCGGGCTGTACGTACACCCCTTGATCGTGATCGCCGACGACGGGATCGACCACCACGCGCAGTTGCGGCCGCTCGGCCACGCGCGCACGGATCCAGCGCGCCAGCAGGATCGCCTGCGCAGATCCGCCAAGATAACCCGTCGCGACGGCTCGCAGACCCCGCAAGCCACCCCGCGCGACAAGGTCGTCCAGCCAGCCGCCGAACCACGCGTCGGGCACCGCGCCACCGTGCAGCGACGGGTAATGCGGCGTGTTGCTGAGCAGCACCGTTGGCACCTCCGCCACCGACAGGCCCAGCGCGCGCAGCGTCGGCACCGCGACGTTGTTGCCGACCCGGCCATAGACCACCTGCGACTGCACCGACACCACGTCGATCGGCAGTGGCCTGGTTCCGGCCGGCGGCCACGCCGCGCTCACGGCGTCTTCCGGCGGCGGGACGAGGCAGACGCGGGGTGCTTCCACGCGCAGCAATCGGCATGGGTCATCACGCCATGTTACGCGCACGCGCAACGTCCAATGCACGCGCGGGGGCGCTGGCGCGCGTCGCTATCATGACGAACGCGCGGATGCGCGCGCCCGCCACGCTTGCCACGGATCCCCTTGCAATGAACAGCCTGCCCGCCGGGTCGAACGCCCTGATGGAAATCACCACCCGCCCGGACCTCGTGTTCGTGCGCGGCCAGGGTTCGTGGCTGGAAGATGCCCGTGGCAAGCGGTACCTCGACTTCATCCAGGGCTGGGCCGTGAACTGCCTTGGGCACTGCCACCCCGCAATCGTCGCGGCGCTGGACGCGCAGGCGCAGCAACTCATCAACCCCTCGCCGGCGTTCTACAACCAGCCGTCGATCGACCTGGCCCAGCGCATCACCGGCGCCTCGTGCTTCGACCGCGTGTTTTTCGCCAACAGTGGTGCCGAAGCCAACGAGGGTGCGATCAAGCTGGCGCGCAAATGGGGCCAACTGCACCGCAGCGGCGCGTACAAGATCATCACCTTCGACCACGCCTTCCATGGCCGCACGCTGGCCACCATGTCGGCCTCGGGCAAACCCGGATGGGATCGCAAATTCGCCCCGCAGGTGGATGGGTTTCCGAAGGCCACGCTCAACGATCTTGATTCGGTGCGTGCGCTGATCG
>JAICHS010000153.1 GCA_025924775.1 Rhodanobacteraceae bacterium | reverse complement strand
GTACCAATTCTCAGCAAAAGTTGGGCAATGAGAGTTCGACTCGACGTAGTTGGCGACCAAAACTGCACCGTAACCGCGTTCTCGCGGCCGATGTTTTGTCGGCCAAATTTTCGAGTCGAGTTTTTCAACAGAATCGGTCGGAAGCTGTCATTACCGCATTCAGCGCCGGATGAGCCGGTGAAATGCCATTACGAGGAGCCGCTCGGGAATGCGGCGGCCGCATCAGTCGGGGTTTTTCGTCAGCGCTCGCCAGCGAGCGTCGGCGCGCTCCCGATCGGCGCTGGGGCGATGTGGTGCAGATCCAGCACCAGCACGTCGTTGTTGCCTTCCCGCAGCCACGCGCCCGGACAGAACAGGCGCTGCTGCGGGCCGATGTGCCAGTAGCGGCCGAGCAGGCGTCCGTTGACCCAAAGATAGCCTTTGTTCCATCCGGCCAGGTCGAGGTAGCAGTCACCGACCCGTTGCAGATGCAACGCCGCCTTGAAGAACACGCCGGGCCGCGTGGGCGAGACGCGCAAGGGTTTCAGATTCCCCAACCACGCAGCATCCAGCGGCAGGCTGAAAACCTCCCAATCCCGCAGGGGTTCGCCGTCAAGCAGCACCTCGCCCACGAGGCCTTTGCGATCGACCATTGCGTGGCCATAACCCACGTGGCCGAAACTGTCGACGAGGATCTCGAGTATTTCCGCTTCACCATCGTTGCCGGGCAAGGTGACCGCAGGGTTCGAGTTGAGTGACGGATGTTCGCCGCGTGAAACGGAATCGACGAAGCGCCCACCCTTGAACACCAACGCGTAATCGCGCACGCCATCGAGCACGAGCGTGCCGCCAGCGCGAATGTGGCGGCGATACAGGACCATGCCCTGCCCTTGGCCGAACAACAATTCATTGCCTTCGGGACGTTCCACGCGTTTCGCCTGCGGAAGGTTGTCCCACAACGATGCATACGGTTTCGGCGTGATGGCCGCAAAATGAGTCGCCGGCGGCGGCGCGGGCACGTCGGGCAGCGGACGCGTCGCATGCGCCGCGAGCATCGCGCGGAACGTGTGGTAATCGGGCGTCGCCGCACCGCGCTCGTCGATCGGCGCGCCGTAGTCGTAGCTGGTGATCACCGGCTGGAAGTGCGAATAATCGTCATGTGCGTTGGCGCCCGCGCCGAAACCGAAATTCGTGCCCCCGTGGACCACGTACATATTGAACGACTGGTTCTCGTCGAGCAGCTTGCGCAACGTGGCCACAAAGTCACCACGCGCGAAATCCTTGTCACCCCAGTGCGTCAGCCAGCCGGGATAGCCTTCACCCATCCATACCGGCATCTCGCCAGCGATGCCCTGCGCCGCCGCGAAATCGGTATCGCCGTCGAGCCCCAGCGCCGCACCCGGCAAGTACGTGTGCGCCTTGCGTACCTGGTCGAGCCCGTCGGATATCGAGAACGGTCCCTCGATGCCGTGTTGCTGCCACAGCGCGCGCAACACTTCGAGATAGGCGAGGTCATGTCCGTACGATGCGTATTCGTTTTCGATCTGCAGCATCAGGATCGGTCCGCCGTTCGCCGCCATCAGCGGCTGCACGACCGGCGCGATGGCGGCGATGTAGCGGCGCACCGCCGCCATGTAATCGGCATCGTCCTTGTCGCGCACCCGGATGTGTGGCTGCCGCAGCAGGTACGGCGGCAGACCGCCGAAATCCCACTCGCCGCAGACGTACGGTCCCGGCCGGAAGTACACCCACATGCCTTCTTCCTGGCAAGTGCGGATGAAGCGCGCGAAATCGCGACGGCCGGTCGTGAGGTCAAACACGCCGGGTTCGGATTCCAGCGCGTTCCACATCACGTACAAGGAGATGGTGTTGAGTCCCATCGCCTTTGCCATCCGGATGCGCTGGCGCCAGTACGCGCGCGGAATCCGGATCGGATGCATCTCGCCGCTGCGGAGCGTGAACGGCGTACCGTCCAGCAGGAACCGTCGCGTGGACAATCCGAACCGATGTGCCCGGCCATCGGGCAGCAGGTGCACACGCACCGGCGACGCGGCTGCCGACCCGCCTGCGTGGCCGGCGAAAGCCGCCAGCGGCGCGAGTACGCTCAAGCGCAGGAATTCGCGCCGCCGCATGCCGCAGCCGGTTGCCGATGGAGCGGCGGGGCGCGTCGGGTCAGCCATGCCGGTGCATCATCCCGCCAAGTCAGGGGCCATTATGCCCATGTTTGTATATGCAGATACACTTCAAGGATGAAACTTCAAATAACACCCATCGTCCAGCACAAGTCACGCGCGCCCATGGCTCTTCCACCCCTGCGTGAAGTCCACGCCGATGACGCCACCCTCATCCTGGCTGCCGACGTCGGCGGCACCCACGCCAGAATCGGCCTGCTGCGGGCACGGGCGGGCGCACCGCCGGCGCTCGAGATGCTGGCGCACCATACCTACGAATGCGCGAAATGGCCCGGGTTGGGTGAGATCCTGGAGGATTTCCTCACTCGACACGCGCATCCCCATGGCCGCATCGCGCGTTGTGCACTGGCCGTGGCCGGTTACGTGCGCGGCGACGAACTGGTGTCCGAAAACCTGCGCTGGCCGGTGCGGATCTCCGCACTGCGCACAGGCCTGCAACTGGACCAGCTGGACATCTGCAACGATTTTGAAGCCCTCGCGCTCGGCACCCGCTGCCTGTCCACGGGCGACAGCATCGCGGTGATCGACGCCACGGGTACGCCCGGGCCCACCGTGGTGGTCGGGCCGGGAACGGGACTGGGCTGCGCGGTGCTGGTGCCGAATGGCGATTCGGCCCTGGTGCTGCCAAGCGAAGCCGGCCACGTCGCGCTGGCACCCGGCAATGCACGCGAGATCGAGGTGCTGCGGTGGCTCGGGCGCGACCGTGCCTACGTGCACACCGGCCACGTGTTGTCGGGGCCGGGCCTGGTGAACCTGTATCGGGCGCTGGCCGGCATCGAGGGCGCGCCCGCCGTGCACGTGCAGCCAAAACTCGTCAGCGCCGCCGCGCTGCAAGGCGGCGATCCGCTTGCGCGCGAAGCACTGGCAATGTTCTGCGCAATGCTGGGCAGCCTTGTCGGCGACCTCGCCATCACGTTCAAGGCCAGCGCCGGCGTGTATCTGGCCGGTGGCATCCTGCCGTCCATCAGCGATTTCCTGTTGGCCAGCGAATTCCGCGCACGCTTTCTCAACAAGGGCGTGATGCGCGAATTCCTGACCGGCGTGCCGGTGCGGTTGCTGGAGCACGGCCAACTGGGCGTGCTGGGCGCGGCCACCATGGCGCTCCAGTCCTCCGCGCGCGCCGGCTGAAGTCGTCCGTTACGCCGCGCTCCCGGCGGCTGGCCGTCCGAACGATGGCGGCCGGTCCGCGGGCGCCGTGCCGAACTGCTTGTTCGGCGTCCCGCCCATTTCGAACACCAGCGTGCCGCCTTTCGCAAGATCGGCATGCGTGATCCAGCTTTTCGTCCACGGCTTGCCGTTCCATGTCACCGACTGGATGTACGGCTTGCCCTTGCCGTTGCCGCGTGCTTCGACGACGAGTTTCTGGCGGCCACCGACGTCGATCTCCGCGTGGTCGACCAGCGGACTGCCGAACACCCAGTTCGCACTGACCGGATCGACCGCGTACAGGCCAAGCGCGCCCAGCACGTACCACGCGCTCATCTGCCCGCAGTCCTCGTTGCCGGCAAGGCCGTCCGGCGCGGCGCGGTACATGCTTTCCAGCAACATCCGCACGTGCGCCTGCGTCTTCCAGTGCGAGCCCGTGTACGCGAACAGGTACGCGATGTGGTGGCTCGGTTCGTTGCCGTGCGCGTACTGGCCGACCATCCCGGCGATGTCGGGCGGCGCATTCGGCGGCAACGTGGATGCCGTGGTGAACAGTTCGTCCAGCTTGCGCTCGAACGCTGCGTTACCGCCGAACATTTGCATGTATTGATAAAGATCGTGCTGGTTGAGGAACGTCGCCACCCACGGATTCGATTCGGTGTAGTCGCGCCATTGGCCCGAGTGGCCCATCTCGATCGGATCGAACGGTTCCAGCCACTCGCCGGTGGCGCCGCGCGGCCGCATGAAGCCGAGTTTGCGATCGAACACGTGGCGGTAGTTGCGCGAGCGTTCGCGCAAGCTCTTCGCGTCCGCCTGTTCGCCCACGCCCGCAGCCAGGTGCGACAACGCCCAGTCGTCGTAGGCGTATTCGAGCGTCTTGCTGACCGCTTCGCCTTCTTCATCACTGGGCAGGTAACCGAGCTTGCGATACCAACCCAATCCCAGCCAGTCGGAGCTCAATGCGCGATCACGGTACACCGGCCACGCCGCGGCGTAGTCGATGCCGGTGAAGCCCTTGGCCTGCGCCTCGGCGATCACCACGACGGAGTGATAGCCGATCATGGTGCCGGTCTCGACACCCTGCAGCGGCCAGACCGTCGGCCCGTGCGGGCTTTCGTTGGCCTGCCGCACTAGGCCCTGCACCAGATCCGGCACCTTGTCGGGCAGGAACAGCGTGTACAGCGGATGCAGCGCGCGATAGGTGTCCCAGAGTGAGTAGGTGCTGTAGTTGCTCTGGCCTTTCGGCAACGTATGCACCTTCAGATCCATGCCGCGATAGCGGCCATCCACGTCGCTGAACAGGGTCGGCGCCAGCATCGCGTGGTACAGCCCGCTGTAGAACGTGCGCCTGACCTCGTCCGACGCGTCGATGCGGATGCGCGAGAGTTCGCGTTCCCAGTCTGCGGCCGCAGCGCCGCGCACGCGTTCGAAGTCCCAGTCCGGCAATTCCGTTTCGAGGTTGCGCAGCGCACCGTCGATGTCCACGCCGGAAATGCCGACCTTCACCAGCAGCGGGGCCTTCGACGCATCGTCGAAATGCAGCGCGGCCTTGAGGCTCTTGCCTTGCGCGTTGTTCGCGGCTGCGAGCGACTTGTCGTCCGAATACAGTTCCGCGCGCGCGAATGGCCGCGACACCTTCATCGCGAAATAGATGTAGCGCCCGTTGGCCCATTCGTGCACGCGCCGGCCGCCGACCAGCGTGTCATGGCCGACCACTTTCAGTTCGGCATCGGAAACCTGGCAGGGTTTGTCCACGGCGTCCCGGTAGCCGTGCGCAAGATCGACCAGCAAATGTCCCGAACCTGGTTTGTTGAACGTGTAGCGATGCAGGCCGGCGCGCGCGGTCGCGGTCAATTCGGCAAGGATGTCGTGATCCGTCAGGTGCACTTTGTAAAAGCCGGGCACACCCTGCTCGGAAGCCTGCTCGAAGCGCGAGCGATAACCGTTGCCAGGATGCGCGACGACGTCGGCCGCTAGATGCTTTCCGCGCGCCGCGGCGTCGTAGCGCGAGTAATAAAGCTCATCGGGCAAGCCGCGCGCGCCAGCGTCGAGCAAAACATCTCCTTGCGCGGGCATCACCAGCACGTCCAGCATGTCGGCGCCGCCCGTACCGGAAAGGTGCGTGTGCGAAAAGCCCATGATCGAGCCGTCGCCCTGGTGATAACCCGAACACGCATCCCAGCCATGCGTGTGGGTGTCGGGCGAAAGCTGCACCATGCCCCAAGGCACCGTCGCGCCGGGAAAGGTGTGACCGTGGCCGCCGGTACCGACGAACACGTCCGCGTAGCGCGAAACCCCGGCAGTGGCCGCGCCGGCGGCGGCGCCGGTACCCGCCAACGGCGCGGCGAGCGCTGCGCGCGGATCGACGTGGTCGAGCAATGCCAGTGCCATTGCGCCCTGCAGGAAACGTCTGCGTGTCACCATGTTCGGGTTCCTCGAAAAGCGGTGTCAGCGGCGGGCCGCGGTGCGTTCACGTGCGCCGCAACCATTCGGAGTGGCGCGCGGCCACGTCAAGGATCAGCTCGCCGAACAGCGAGTTGGCCCAGGCGAACCAGGCGCGCGTGTAGTGCGCGGGATCATCCTGATCGAACGCCTCATGCATG